>VHDE01000044.1 GCA_016871515.1 Verrucomicrobiota bacterium | reverse complement strand
GATCGGTTGCGCGAGTTGTTCGAAAAGCCCGGCTCGAACTTGGGTGAGGACAGCAGGCGGCTCATTTAGCATTCGGCTCCTGAAGCTATTAAACTCGCAGTCTCTTGTCTGTAGGGGAAAACCTGATTTCTCGCAGGCGTCCATGTGAATGGTCGTTAGGCCCGCGGATGCGCCTGGTCGTAAGCCCGTTTGAGACGTTCGGTCGTCAGATGCGTATAAACTTGGGTGGTCACAAGGTGCGCATGGCCTAGCAATTCTTGCACGCTCCGCAAATCAGCGCCTGCGTCCAAGAGGTGTGTCGCATAGCTGTGGCGGAGCTTGTGTGGTGTTAGGCGCGGGTCGAGTTGGGCAATTTCCAGATAGCGCTTTAGACGCATTTGCAGCAGGCGTGGATACATCGGAGTCAATCGTTGTTCGTCGGCTTGGAAGGCGGGCATTGCTCCGCAAGGCATCGATGGCAGCTTGCTCCAATAGTGCCGGATCGATTCCAGGGCGGGTGCCCCGATTGGGGCTAATCTCTCCTTCCTCCCTTTGCCACGGACTCTCAGCGTCTGCTCGGCCCAAATAATATCTTCAGCCTTTAATCCACATAGTTCGCTCACGCGGAGCCCGCATGAATAGACTGTTTCCAAAATCGCTATGTCGCGGAGGAACGGAGTCTCAGGGACGGGCTTGTCGGCGGCCTTTTTTATTTGGTCTAGTTCCTTTGAAGGGGCTTTCAGAAGGTCGAGCATCTGCGCGGCCGTCAAAAAACGCGGCAGCCGCTTCTCGAGCTTTGGCAAAGCGATGTTCTTTATGGGTGATATCTTGAGCGCGCCCCGCCGGATCAGAAATTTGTGGAATGACCGCAAAGCGGAGAAGCGAAGCCGGGTCGCCGCGCGACTTAACTTGTTTCGCCCAAGAAAACGGAGGTACCCTCGAAAGTCATCTCGCTGCAACTCTGCCCAGACCGGAGCTTGGTTCCGTTCCTCCCGAAACCAACGACTAAACTCAGTCAACGCTTGCGCGTAGTTTCTCTGTGTGTAAATGGATGCCGCGCGGTCGGCGCGAAGGTGCTCAAGAAACTCGGCAACCAATTTGTCCCCGCTTTCGAAATGGGACTCAGACATTTGCTTTGGTGGAGTCAGACGTGCGCCATTCAATTGCTCGTCACGTTTTCCTGGGATTGTTCGGTTTCAGTTCTTTTAGGGGATTTTCCTTTCGCCACCTTGGCCGGTCTCGGCGCGAACTCGAACCCGACTTTTCCTCCTTCGCCAACGACGAGATGCGCGGCGAACGGACGGCCTTTCTTGGAAATGAATTTCTGGAGGAGATCGGTTTTGCCAGTTTCCAGAAGTTTCGTCATTTGCGCGCGCTCGATGGGGCGCTGCAAAATGATCTTGCCCGAGCGAAAATCACAAATTCGGTTCGCGCCCGTTGACTTTTCGCAGACGTAACTCATGCCATGTTCAAACACTCGGGCTCCGCACTTGGGACATTTCCCCAAGGGCTCCTGTCCACTGAAATCGACCTCCGCCGCGGCGCCGTTGCCCTCTGCGCCGTTTTGTCCAAAGTCAAATTCCGGCTTGAGCTCCGGGGACAGCTTGATGATGGCCGCGAAAGGCTTCCCCATCTTGCTCCGGAAACCTTGCAGAGGACCGATCGTTCGCTTTTGAATCAACTCCTCCACTTCTTCGATCTCGAATTGCCGGCCGGCCACGATTTTCCAGAGTGCGAAATCGCATTTCTGGCATTGGAACTTCTTATAATTCTCCTTGATTTCACCGCCGCATTTCGGGCACGGAACCGTCAGGGCGCCGAAGTCTCCCGGCACGGTGTCGCTCTCATACCGTTTGGTCTTATCGACGATGACTTTGGTCATGTCCGCGATCTCGCGCATGAATTCCGAACGGCGCAGTTGTCCGCGCTCCATTTGTTTGAGTTTGAACTCCCAATCGCCCGTCAATTCTGGCGAACAGAGCTCCGGAATCCCCAACCCGCGCAGCAATGTAATCAACGAAATCCCTTTGGCCGTCGCCTGCAGTTCGCGGCCGTTGCGCTGAACGTATTTTTCGTAGAGCAACCCTTCAATGATGGCGGCGCGCGTGGCCGGCGTGCCAAGCCCCTTCTCGCTCATGGCTTCGCGCAATTCTTCGTCCTCAATCAATTTGCCCGCCCCTTCCATCGCCGTCAGCAATGTCGCTTCCGTGAAACGCGGCGGTGGCTTCGTCTGATTGGCGATGATCTCAACTTTGGTCGTCTCGACAGTTTCATTCTGTTGCACAGGGACCAGGCTCGGCGTGTCATCCGTCTGCGCCTCTCGGCCATAAATCGCCATCCAGCCTGCGTTAACCATCACCTTGCCTTCGCTTTTGAATGGCTCATCAGCGACGCGCGTGATACGCGTCGTCACGAGAAATTCGGCTGCCGGAAAGAAGACCGCCAAGAAGCGGCGCGTGACCATGTCATACAATTTGGCCTCTTCTTCATTGAGGTATTTTGGAACCAGCGAGGTAGGAATAATCGCGAAATGGTCGGAGACCTTCGCATTGTTAAAGATTCGTTTGTTGGGACGAACCCACTCCTGTTGCAGAATCTGGCCGGCAAATGTTCCATACTGTGTCTCGCCGAAACTCGTCAGTGTCTTCTTCACCGTGTTCACGTAGTCTTCCGGAAGAGCGCGCGAGTCAGTTCTCGGATACGTGAGCACTTTGTGCTTCTCATAAAGCGCCTGGGCCAATTGCAGCGTCCGCTTCGCAGCGAAGCCGAATCGTCCGTTCGCCTCGCGCTGAAGGCTTGTTAAATCATAAAGAAGCGGCGACAACTGGGTAGTCGGTTTGCTTTCCTCCGTGACCACTCCCGGTTTGCCGAGGCACTTGTCACGGATGGCTTCGGCGTGGCGCAATTCCCAAAGGCGTTCCGCTTTGAGATCGGCCTCTCCGTCTTTCTTGTCTTTGTCCTTGGAGAACTTTTCGTCAAACCAACGCCCCGCATATTCGCCGGCTTCGGCCTGAAAGGCGCCGTGAATTTCCCAGTAGTCTTTCGGGACAAATCTCTTAATTCTCTCTTCACGCTCGACCATAATGGCCAGCGTTGGCGTTTGGACGCGGCCCACGGTCGTGAGCTGAAAGCCGCCGGTCTTGGAATTAAACGCCGTCATCGCGCGTGTCCCGTTGATGCCGACGAGCCAGTCCGATTCCGAGCGGCACACCGCTGCATCTGCCAGCGGGCGCATGGAAGCGTCGCTGCGCAATGACGCAAAACCTTCGCGGATGGCAGCAGGTGTCATCGATTGCAGCCATAGACGCTGGATCGGTTTGTCCGTTTTCGTGTGCTGCACGATATAACGGAAAATCAGCTCGCCCTCGCGACCGGCATCACATGCGTTAACCAGCGTGTCAACATCCTTCCGCTTGATCAGACGGGTCAGCAATTTGAGGCGCGATTCGGTTTTTTCAATCGGCTTCAGATCGAAGTGCGGCGGAATGACCGGCAATTGCGCAAAGCTCCACTTGCCGCGTTTGACTTCGAGGTGTTCGGGAACGCAGAGTTCGAGCAGATGTCCGATGGCGGAGGAGAGAAGGTACTGCTCGCTCTCAAAATAGTCGTCGTGCTTCGCAAAGCCTCCGAGCGCTTTTGCTATATCGGAGGCAACCGAAGGCTTTTCGGCAATGATTAGTGCTTTACCCATGACAATACAAAAATCTTCGCAGTTTTAAACGCGTCGTTGGATTCTATGCAACACGTTTCTTTCTCAAGTGCGTCAAAGTCGTCAAAAGAACGCCGCCTGTCCAGACGCACCGAGATTTATTTCACTTCTCTTCCCACGGCGCAGAATCGCCACTTCGTCGAAGCGACGGATTCCATGCTCCGCGATGCTCCGCGCCCAAGCCGGTCAATATAATTGACAACAGACGCATCATCTCCAACGGACTTGCGGCGTCGGTCAATCGGACAGGAAACTCTCACCTCTGAGCGCCAAGCTGCTTTACCGCCTCGACGCATTTTCTCCAGCTGAGATCGAGACCTGCTTCAGACCGGAAGACTCACGAGAGCGTTCGCAGTTTGCATGAGCGAGCTTGGAACAGCAGTTCTCCTTTGGGCAGATTATTGGTATATGTAGGGCGCCTCACTCCGTGCGCGCCGTTGGCCGCAAATCAGAACCGCTGAGCTTGGAAGCGAGAGGGTTGACCATTGCTTGAGGGCCGCGCATACTCCGCTTCGATTTATGGCCCTCGAGCTTGGACGCGCCAAATTCGAAACGGAATTGCAGGTCCGTCCGGACGATATCGATATGAACCAGCACGTGCATGCGAGCCGGTACTTTGACTACGTCCTCGCGGCGCGTTACGAGCAAATGGCTCGCTGTTACAAAATGTCGATGGAGGAATTTATCAAAGCCGGTCTCGGGTGGTTCACACGCACGTCTCATCTCGAATACAAGCGTCCGCTTCGGTTGGGCGAACATTTCATTGTCCGAACGTGGATCGAGGAAATGTTTAAGGATGGCGTTCGAGTCAAGTTCGAGATTTTGAAAAAGCAGACCGGCAAACTCTGCTGTGACGGTTATTGCGATTACACCATGGTCAATCTGCAAACCGGCCGCGCGGAGGTGATTCCGGATCGGATTCGAGACAAATACGCGCTGTGACCTTGGATCGGAGCGCAGACGCCGCTTTCCACTGCTGCGATTGAAACCCTGGGTCAGAGGAGGGCAGCGTTTACGCTGCAGAACGTGAAATTGCCGGAGCGCTTGAATTTCACTTCGGAACGTTTCGACTCTGCGGACGTTTCTGCGGCGTAAACGCTGCGCTCCTGAGCGATGGTTTTGATCGCACCCCTTCCACTGCCGTTCTCGACTTCTTGCGATTGGCGTGATAAACGCGCCGGATGATTTCCAGAAAGCTCACTGTGGCCGCAAACTCCTTAGTGGTTGGGTGGGCCTGCTCGCTGTTGGCACTGGTCAGTTCGGCGGCCGATTTCCGGGCGGGTATTGCCCTTCGTGTCGTCACTCCAGAACCGCTGCTCCCAGTCTCCGGCGGCGCTGGCCCTTCGCATCCCGTGACACGGAAAGAAGGCGACTTAACAGTCCGCGCGCTCGCCTTGGAAAACGGCGCAACGCGCGTGGTGATCGCCGGCGCTGATTTCCTGGGTTTTCCGGCAGCCCTGGGGAACAGAGTGCGAGCGAAGGTGTCGGGAATTCCACCGGAGAACATTCTGATTGGCGCGACGCACACGCACAGTGCTCCGGATTGTTACGGCTTTCCCGATGGAAAGGGCGGATTCGCGGCGGATTTGAATTATCTGGAAAAGGTCTGTCTCAAAATGGCAGAGGCGATCAACGAAGCGATCGCGGGATTGCAAACGGCGAGCCTCAAAATTGCGACCGGCGAAGCCAAAGGGAAGATCGCTTACAACTATTATGCGCCGCAGTTGTACGACCCGCGCTGTCATGTCATCCAAGCAATTGGAAGCGATGGCCAACCTTTCGCGACACTGGTCAACTATGCCATTCACCCGGAAGTCTTGGGCCCTCGCCAAGGCATTCTTAGTCCTGACGTCATCGGGCCGCTTTATGATCGCATCCGGGAACGTGGCGGCGGCGCCGCTCTTTTTATGAATAGCGCGCAAGGTGGCATGGTCACCGCGGATTGCCGCGGCCCAGATGGCCAAGGCATTCACACGTGGGCCGAGTGCGTCCGGATTGGACAGTTGCTTGCCGACGAAGCGTTGCGCATCGTGGAGCCGGCCCCGGTCCAAAGCGAACCAGGACTTTTCTGCGCCGCGAAGTCGATGACTTTTCCGGTGGATTCACCGTTGCTTCGAGCAATTATTAAGGCTTCTCCGTTGCGTTATGCTTCTGAACAACCGGGACGCGTTTCCACGCAGGTCAATCTGATCAACGTGGGGAATGCTCAAATCATAACCATACCCGGCGAAGCGCTGCCCAATATCGGCTATTACCTCAAACGAAAGATGCACGGCCAACACAATTTCTTGTTCGGGCTGACCAACGACGCCTTTGGTTACATTCTTACCAAAGAAGACTGGGGCAGTTTCAAACGTTACGAATATGTCTCGCGCACTTCCCTCGGAGAAATGACCGGACAGATCTATGTTGACGAAGCGCTGAAGCTGATTGAGCAATCGCCGAAACCAGTAAAACTGGAAGCCAAACCGGTTGTGAATTGACCTTAGTGAGTTGAGAATCTCTTTGGTCCGATTCGGCTAAGCAAGCGATCCAGTTCATGGCGCCGAGGCAGAGCCGTCTGAGCGCCGATCTTGGTCGTTGCCAAGGCAGCGGCAGCATTGGCCATACGACCGGCGTCAATCAAAGACCGGCCTTCCGCCAAGCCTAGGGCAAATGCGGCTGCAAAGGCATCTCCGGCACCGGTGGCATCGATACTCTTGACCGGTATCTTCGGGAGCAATTCTTCGCCGCCTTGCCAAACCAGGAGATTTCCTTCTTCGCCTGCTTGAATCGCGACGGCACGAACGCCTCTTGCCAGCAGGGCATGAGCCGCTTTTCGAGCCGAAGCCCGATCTGAAACGCAGATGCCCGTTAGCGCCTCCGCCTCGCTGCTGTTTGGGCGGATCACATCCACAAGAGCCAGTATTTTCTTGTTCGGGGCGGCGACGGGCGGAGCTGGATCGAGGATGATTTGCGCACCAGCTTTGCGACCGAGTTGCGCCGCGGCTGTTACGACACTGAGCGGCGCCTCGAATTGCAGCAATACCACTCGGGCAGAAATGCGGTCAAACACTTTGCGGATATGCTGAACTCTCAGAGCGTGATTGGCGCCCGGCGCCGTCATGATTTGTTTCTCTGCGCGGTGATCGACCATGATAAGCGCGGCGCCCGTAGCCGCTTTGGAGTCACGAATCACGAATCGAGAATCCACACCTTCGTTCTTCAAGCCGCGCAACAGATCATCACCCCTCTCGTCGCGGCCAATGCAGCCAACAAAGGCAACCCTCGAGCCAAGTCTGGCGGCGCCGACGGCTTGATTGGCGCCCTTTCCGCCCGGGCCTTCAAAAAACTGCTGGCCATCGATCGTCTCGCCGGGTTTGGGCAAGGTTGAACCTTGAATCAAGTAATCCGAATTGATTCCTCCGACGACAAGAATGTCCAAGCGCAAGGCGGGTTTCATGATGTCATTAGTTGGGCCAAACTCCACAGGAATAAAATCAATGCGCAATGTCAAGATACGCGCGTTCTCACCGTTCTCACTGGGGAAGCCAGTTTGGAACGACGATTCCGGCGATACCGTCAACAAAGCCGAGCAATGATTGGAGCTTCAAACTGCAACATTACTGCTTTCCCTTCTCTCCGCTTTCGCCCTGTCCGAGCCGATCGCGCCAAAGAGTTCCGGAGACGAAGATGAACGCGAGTTTTTCATGGGCTTGTAGCAGGTGACCAGCGCTTGTTTTTGGCCGATAGTTTTAATCGCACCTGTTCTGGGCGTTGCTGTCGATATCAGGAATGGAATCTGATGCTGCGCTTCGCTGCTTTGGACTTTGCAACCCAGTTCGAGTAGCGTAAAAAGTCCGCTCCGCAAATTGCGGATAATATGAAACCAGAAGTCGAAATCTACGATACAACCCTGCGGGATGGCAGCCAGGGTGAAGGGATCAACTTTTCGGTGGCCGATAAGATCCGGCTGGCCGAACGCATTGATGCCTTTGGAATTCATTACATCGAAGGAGGTTGGCCTGGTTCGAATCCTAAAGATGTCGAGTTCTTCAACCAGGCGAAACGGCGCGCCTTCAAGAATGCGCGGCTGGCCGCTTTCGGTTCGACGCGGCGCAAGAACATCGCCGTTGAAAAGGACGAACAGGTCAGCCTGCTGCTCGATGCCCAAACCCCAGTTATTACGATCGTCGGCAAGAGTTGGCTTTTGCACGTGCGCGAAGTCCTCGGAACGACGCGGGAAGAGAATCTAGTAATGATCGGTGACACCGTGCAGCATTTGAAGCGGCACGGAAAGTTCGTCATTTACGACGCGGAACATGCGTTCGACGGATTTAAGGATAACGCGGAATATGCGCTAGCCACATGGAAAGCCGCCGAACAAGCTGGGGTCGATATTGTCACGCTTTGCGACACCAATGGCGGTTGTTTGCCGAGTGAAGTGAACCAGATTGTTCGTGCCGCTCGTGAAAAGCTTGCGTGTCAGATTGGAATCCACACGCACAACGACATTGGTCTGGGCGTGGCGAACGCCTTAGCGGCCATCGAGGCAGGCGCAACGCACGTGCAAGGAACAATCAACGGATACGGCGAACGGACGGGCAATTGCAACTTGACATCCGTTATTCCCAACATCGCATTTAAGCTCAAGAAGCGATGTGTGCCGGAAAGCTCGCTCGCAAATCTGAAGGAACTTTCTCAGTTCGTGGATGAAATCGCTAACCTGCGTCACGATCCTCGCCAGCCGTGGGTTGGCACAACTGCCTTTGCCCATAAGGGCGGCATGCATGTGAATGCCGTTCAGAAGTTGGCTCATACTTTCGAGCACATTAATCCGGAAGTCGTCGGAAATAGCCGCCGAGTTTTGATGAGCGATCTGGCCGGCCGAAGCAACGTCGTCATCAAGGCCCAAGAGCTGGGATTCAAAATCACGAATGACACTCCTGAATTGAAAGGCATTCTTTCCAAGATCAAGGAATTGGAGCACGAGGGTTATGAGTTTGAAGCTGCCGAAGGTTCATTGGCTCTCTTGGTAAGTAAAAGCCTCAAACACGAAGACGCTCCCTTCAAGGTGGACGCATATCACGTTTCGATGCGCCGGGAGGGCACTTCGTCAATTTGCGAAGCGACAATCAAAATCCGCGTTGGAGATAAGCGGGCTCATACGGTCGCCGAAGGTGATGGTCCAATCAATGCCTTGGATTCCGCGTTGCGCGCGGCACTGGTTAAGTTCTTTCCTCAATTGGAAAAAGTTCAACTGACGGATTACAAGGTTCGTATTCTTGATTCGACGACGGGAACCGCGGCAAAAACGCGCGTCCTGATCGAGTCGAGTGATGGCAAAGATGATTGGGGCACCGTAGGCGTGAGCGAGAACATTATCGAGGCAAGCTTGCAAGCACTCATCGACAGCATTGAATATCGGTTAATGCAAAAGTGATTGACGTATATACATTATGATGTATATGTGGCGCTGTGAAAAAGAAATCGCCACCTAAATCGCGGGCATCAAGCACTGACTTGGCCGAGAGTGGGTTATTGAAAGAAGCTGTCGCTGCCTACAAGACCAACGAGGCGGCTGCATCAATGGTTCGCACGCAGGTTTACCTCAGCAAGTCCGAGTATGACTTTTTGCAATCTGAAAGCAGACGGCGAGGTGAACCGATGGCAGCAGTGATTCGCTCGTTCATCGACGAGAAGATGACAGTCCCCGAGCAGGCTTGGGAAAAGAATCCGTTGCTAGATCCACCGGCTGATGACTCAGGTTTCGTTGGCCATGAAGATGGGGCCGTGAACCATGACCATTATATTTATGGTGGGCCGAAAAAATACCAGAAGGTCAATGGACAATGGGTCTGGAAGCCGCTGGATAAGGAATGAATGCGGTGTTCATCGATTCGTCGTTTTGGATTACCCTTCGAGACAGGACTGAAACGCAACATTCGCGGGCGCGTCATCTGGGAGGTGAATTGGCCAGCCAACGCGCTCCGCTGGTTAGCACAACGTTCGTTTTCGCTGAGATTTACGCTTACTTCTGTCGCTCGCGGCGACTGCGCGAGCAAGTGATCAGCGATTTTTGGGAGCGCGGGGTCATTCGGCTCATTGATCCAATACATTCGGAACAACAAGCCGCGCTCGAGATCTTGCGACAATGTGTGGACAAGGATTATTCCTTCTGCGATGCGGTTTCGTTTGTGGTCATGAAGAACCAAGAGGTATTCCGAGTGGCCAGTTTTGATGATCATTTTCGGCAATTCGGTGAGTTTGAAGTTATCAGCTAGATTGTCTGCGCATGAGTGAAATTCCAAAAGCGTACGAGCCTCGCGCCGTCGAGGAGAAATGGTATCGGTTTTGGCTGGAGCGAAATTGCTTTACGGCCAGTCCCGCGCGCGTTTCAGCCAAACGTCCGGCTTACTCCATCGTTATTCCGCCGCCCAATGTCACAGGCGTGCTGACGATGGGGCACGTCCTGAACAACACCATTCAAGATATCCTGGCTCGCAAAGCGCGGATGGATGGCAAAGAAGTTCTGTGGCTTCCCGGGACAGATCATGCCGGTATCGCGACGCAAACGGTCGTCGAGCGCACGCTCAAGAAGGCTGGGGAGATAAAGCATCGTAATGATCTCGGTCGCGAGAAGTTTCTGGAGAAAGTCTGGGAATGGAAGGAGAAGCATGGCGGCATCATCATCGAACAACTCAAACGGCTCGGCGCGTCATGCGATTGGACCCGTGAACGTTTCACGATGGACCCGGAGTATTCGCGCTGCGTTCAGAAGGTGTTCGTTGATCTCTACCGGAAGGGTCTTGTTTATCGTGGCAAGCGAATGGTAAACTGGTGTCCGGCGTCGTTGACTGCGCTATCGGATGAGGAAGTAGTGATGAAGCAGCAGAATGCCATGCTCTATTACTTCAAAGTTGAAGTGGCGGAAGAGCCCGGCCGAATGCTCACCATTGCCACCACACGGCCGGAAACTATCCCTGGGGACACGGCCGTAGCAGTGAATCCGAAGGATTCGCGCTATGCCTCCTTGATTGGCAAGCATGTTATTCGTCCGTTGCCTGCGGAATTGCCGCGCGAACAAAAGCTGATTCCAATTATCGGAGATGAGCACGTCGATTTCGAATTCGGCACCGGCGTTCTCAAGGTGACTCCCGCCCATGACAAGGCGGACTTTGAGATTGGCCAGCGCCACAGATTGCCAGCGGTCGATATCATGAATCCGGACGCGACGATGAATGCGCTGGCCGGCACTGATCTGAATGGACTCGACCGATTCAAGGCGCGCAAGGTTGCCAGTGAAAAACTGAAAGAACTGGGCGTGCTGGAGAAAGATGAGCCTTATCAAAACAACGTCGGCTTCAGCGAACGGGCTGACGTGCCGATTGAACCGCGTCTTTCCGAACAGTGGTTTCTCAAATATCCAAGCGTGGAAAAGTCGCGCACTTGCGTCGCCAATGGAACACTCAAGTTTCATCCGGAGCGTTGGGCCAAGGTCTATGATCATTGGATGGCCAATATTCAAGATTGGTGTATTTCGCGGCAGCTTTGGTGGGGACACCGCGTGCCGCAATTCAGAAAACCTCTAGCTTCGGGCGAAGGACTTTCCGCAGCGGACCTTGAGGTCGTGGCGCGTTATGTCCACGCGAATGCTGAGTTCATTCACGCTGACTCGACAGACGGCGCTGTCATCACCACATCCATTCCTGAAGCGCAGCGCGAATTGCCTGAACTGGGCTGGACCCAGGATCCCGACGTGCTCGATACATGGTGCAGTTCGTGGCTTTGGCCGTTTGCCACGATGGGATGGACGGGCAACGTGGAGGTGGATGCGAAAAATGAGACGTTGAGGACATTTTATCCAACGACCGATCTCGTGACGGGTCCGGACATCATCTTTTTCTGGGTCGCACGTATGATTATGGCTGGGTATGAGTTCATGGGTGAGATGCCGTTCCGCAACGTTTATTTCACCGGCATTATTCGCGACAAACAGGGACGGAAGATGTCCAAGAGTCTCGGCAATTCGCCTGATCCGCTGGACCTGATCAATCAATATGGCGCCGATGCGTTGCGATTCGGCGTCATGCGGTCGGCGCCACTCGGACAGGATGTGCTGTACGATGAGCAACAGGTGGAGCTGGGACGCAATTTCTGCAACAAGCTTTGGAATGCCTGCCGTTTCCGGCAGATGCAAGGTGGAGAGCCGGAAGGCGAAATTGATCCGAGCCGGCTGACGAGCGACGACAAATGGATTTTGCTTAAGCTTGATTCCTCCATTCGCGAGATCTCCGATGCCTTGGCCAGCTATAAGTTCAACGAAGCGGCGCAGGCCTTATACCGCTTTTTCTGGAGTGAATTCTGTGATTGGTATTTGGAGGCCAGCAAAGCTGTGTTCTTTGGTTCGGACGCAGCACTTAAGGCCAACACGCTGAGCGTGCTCGATTTCGTTTTGTCGAACACACTGCGGTTATTCCATCCGTTTCTTCCGTTCATTACCGAAGAGTTGTGGCGGGGATTGAGCTATCACGAGGAGTTGCCGGCCGATCAAGGTGGCGAATCCATTATGTCGGCTCACTGGCCAGGGCCGTTCGATGACGATTTCAAGACCTATTATGGTCTGAGCCAGGAAGCAGCGCGGTTTGTCGATGCCAAGTATGAATTGGTTTCGCAAGGCCGTAATCTGCGGCGCGAAGGGAATGTTTCCTCCAGCAAGAAGGTCAAATTCATTTTGAAGCCTGATCAAGCGCTGCCTGCGTACGAGGCTGAGGTTTTGAAAATCCTGCTGAATGCGGAGAGCTTGGACGTCGTTCCGGATTACCAGCCGCGCAAAGGCACGCCGACGGTGCGTTCCACATTTGGAGAACTTTACCTGCCTTTGGAAGGCTTGATTGACGTGGAGGCAGAGAGGACTCGATTGACGAAAGAGCGCGCTAAGATTGAAGCGGAGATAGAGAAAGTAAAACAAAAACTGATTAACCCGGCCTTCACAGAGAAGGTTCCCCGGGCTGTCCTGGAAGAGCATCAGAAACGATTGCTCGACTGGGAAGCCAAACTCCAGCGTGTCTTGGCTGCCCTTGAAAATCTGAGTGCGGCATAGACTGACAGATCTTCGGTAAAGTTGGTAAAGTTAGGCCCGTGAGAATGCAACTGCCATTATCGCGACAACCAATAGATGAGGGCGACTTGGCCAAGCGAAAGAACGCCGAGGCCTATCCAAGTGGCGATCTCGCGCGGCCGCAGACTGGGTTGCCTTGTTTGCTTGAGCCAGAACCGCATTCGAACTGAGCCTATCTCGATTGTGTCGCCGCTTCTTAAGGGTGATTGATCGAATCGTTGTCCGTTAAGGGAGGCGAGACAGTTGGGAAACGTTTTGACAGTAAAGCAGTGCGAAGGATCGAGGCTTATCTCGAGGTGTTGATCCCAAATCCCATCGCCTTCCACACAAATGTCCGCCGAATGAGATCGACCTAAGGTTGCAGGGAACTGGTTGACGAAGTGATTCAGGCCCGACTGTCTGCCGTTAAGAATCTGGAACTGAACCATCTAGCGAGGCAGCGCCTAATACCAACGAAAGTTCGCGGGCACATTCTGCGCTTGCATTTTAGATTTGTTCGGGTTCCAGGCTGCCTCGCTAGAAGAGGCGCCGTGGAACGTAAATCTTGTCGTCCGGATAAATCGCCACATCCACGCTCGGGTCCTTTTGCGCCTTATTGCAATCGACGGTGATTTTCTTGCCGTTGGCGCGAGTGACTTGAACCTTCGTCCTCTTGGCGAAGTCTGTAAAACCACCCGCTGCCGCAATGGCCTTGAGAACCGTCATTTCACCGGCGAACTGATGACGGTCTTCTTTCCTAACCTCGCCAATAACCACGAAAAAACGCATTTCGCTGGCGATCGTGACGTTCAGACGCTTGTAGTACTTTGGCACGTAGCGTTCGGTTATTTCTTGCTGCAATTGCCCGATCGTTTTTCCCGCCGCTTGGATCGAGCCAATCAGCGGCAAGGTGATCATCCCATCCTCCTTGATGCGTTCCTGATGTTGTCCCGGCGGATCTTGGACCCCGGTAAAATTGATGGTCAAGGGATCGCCAACCCGCAGCAGATTGGAAGAAGGGTTGATGGAAGGGGCGCTGTTCGTACGGCTGGTAGAATCGGCTCCTCCAAGACTGGTATCATTGGGCGAAGAACCTTCGAAGGTGGAGTTGGGTGTCGTACAAGCTGCCAGAGGGAGAAGCAGGAGCGCCACAGTCAAGCGGGCGCACCGCGCGGCTGAGGCGCACAATTTCAAACACAAATTCATTGCAATGACTACTAATCGATTCGCCCCAAACAGGACAATTAATATTTTGGTTTTATTTCAACCCCGCCCCGGGCGAGGTCAGGGGTTTTCTTTTCGCCGTTATTCTTCGAAGCGTCATCGTCATGCTTCGAGTAATAATCATAATAGTAGCCGCTGTAGTAGTAGTAGTAGGAATCTTGAGAAATGTTGATGTTGTTCAGAACGACGCCCAGCATCGTGCCGCCGACTTTTTCGACCATTTGTTTGGCGCGAATCGTCATCGCCTGCGGATACTTGCGGTACTGAATCACCAGCAGCGAGAGGTCCACGACACTGGCCAGAATCGACGCATCGCTGACGCCCATGATGGGAGGGGAGTCGAAGAAAACAAAATCGTAACGTTTTTTCACTGCCTGAATAAACTCTTTCATCTGGGCCGAGTTCAAAATGCCCAGCGAGCTGCTCGGAAGTTTGCCGCTGGCCAGGAAGTGCAAAGTCGGAAGACTTGTGGTTTGAATGACTTCTTCCAAAGAATTTTGTTTCAACAGGAAATTCGTCAAGCCGAGAGAGTTCGAAACTTTCAGCAGTTTGTGCAGGCTGGGCCGCCGCAAGTCGGAATCGACAATCAAGACTTTCTGTCCATTTTGCGCAAAGACCGTCGCCAAGTTAAAGATCGTGGTCGATTTGCCTTCACCAGCGCCGCCGCTGACCACCGTTAACGAATTCATCATTGAGTCTTTGCGCGAAAAGAGAATATTCGTGCGCAAGACACGGTAGGCTTCGGCATGCGGACTTTCCGGTCCTTCTTCGATGAGAGAACCGACATTTTGCGGAATGACTCCGAGCACGGGCGCCTGGAGAGAACGTTCGACATCATCGATGGTTTTGACGCTGGTGTCCAAATACTCGATAAAGAAAGCGAGGCCGAATCCCATGATCAAACCCACGATAACTCCAAGAGAGATGTTCAAAGGGATATTAGGGCGGACTGCGCGCTTGCTTTCTTCAGCCTTGTCAATAACCACCACTAACGACTGCTTGGGCAAGGCAGCATCGACCGTCTCCTGCAGGATGCGCAGGCTGATCGTTTCGTAGATTCTTTGCTCAGTCTCGACGTCCCGCTTGGCTTTGAAGTAAGGACGGTACTGCTCCATCATTTCGGCGTCTTTCTTGCGAGCGTCTTCGACTTGCTTCTCGAAGGCGGTGACACGGTCTTTCTGAGCTCGCGCTTGAGCTTCCAGACCGAGAATTACTCCGTCAACGCGTTCTTCGATCTGAGCATTGAGATTGGTGATCAAAGACGTAATGTCGCGAACTTGGGGATGGTCGGAGCCGAAATTATTGACCAGCGTCGCGAACGTGTTCTCGGCCGCATAAAACTTGCTGAGCAGTTCGCCGAGATGTTGGTCTGGTGAGGCGGTCGGAATGGCTTTGCGCAGTTCTGCCCGGCTCTTGCTTCTAAACTCACCCAAGAGAGTTTCGAAATGTACAGAGGTGCTCTCGGCTTGGACGCGGTCGCGAGCGATGACCCGAACGATCTCCGGCTCCAGCGTCATGGATGGCCCGCCGACATCGATGTCGGAAACCTTGAGTTCTTTCCTCAACTCATCCATGCGATCCTGCGCTGCTTTCAAACGTATCTCCTGTTCGTCCCGCTGCTCTTTGAGGATTTTAACGCTCGTAGTTGATGCGCCCTTCATCTTTTCCTCGCGCAAGCTCTTGTAGGTGTCGGCTATTTCATTAGCGATGTCAGCGGCTTCTTTGGGATCGTCGCTATAAACTCGAATTTCAATCAGGCTGGTGTTGCGCGTCTGGCGAACATCGACCTTGCTGAGCAAACGGAGAAAGGTCTCGGGCGTTTTAAGCACGCCATCGATGCCGAATTTTTTCGACCATTTCTCGTTAAGTTTTAGCTTGTCGATGACCTGATAGAGAACGTGCTTGGACCTTATTTTCTCGAATTCAGTCGTGATAAAATAAGGATCGAAGCCGACTTGCGTTTGGGCGCCCATCAGCAGTGGAGCGATGTCGGTCGTATCTTTCCCGACCTCAATACGGACGGTGCTGGAGAAAGATTCCGGCAAAATAAACGTCACGGCTGTGGTCGTTAGGACGACTAGCAAGAACACGGCGAGGATGACGGTCTTCCGGATGCGGATGATCCGCCAGTAATCGAGAAAGTGGAGTTTTGTTTCGGGGGCGGGAGCGTTAGAGTTCTTTGGAGCGTCCATAATAAAAAAAAGGAGGCTAGATTTTGTATTCCAGCCTCCGAACTAAAGGTTCAACTGTTACACTTAGTAAGTAGCGCGGATACCGACATAAACGCGGTTACGGGTGTAACTGCGGAATGGAATGTCAGAATCCAATCGGTCAAAATTGTATCCAGCTTCGGCCGCCAGGAACTTATTGATTTCGTAAGAAAGATTCAAGCCCGCGAGCAGGAAGTTCTCTGAGTCGCCATCGACACCGCCACCCTCAAATTCGCCGTGCTGGAATTGAGCCAGCAGGCTTCCGGTCAGCTTCGGAGTGATCTTGTGATTGACGGAGCCATAAAGGGTCGTGGCTTCTTGGTCCAGAGTAGGATCAACAGTCCCTCCCAAAAGGATAAGACCTGGGACATCCGTTGCTAACCGCGTGTGCCGAACACCGAGTTGCAGGTAACTTGCCGGGTTGTAGGTCCAGGTGACGCTGCCGTCCACGTAGGGGCCCACCGTATCTTCATTGACATTGTCGTACTCGGTGAACTGGACACCGACGCGCAAGGCCCCGTTGAGTTGCGGATTGAAGCTATGATCTGCTCCGACGAAAACATAATGTGAATTGCTGTCCCTGATTTCACTCGGTACGCCAGGAGCCAGGAGATGATCCCGTCCGCTATCGTATTCCGTAATGCCGTATTGGTAACCAAGGATGCCAACGGTGCTGGGAAGCGCCTGCCAGCGCAAATTCGCCGAGATCAAATGTTCCAGGCGATCCAAGAGCGCGGAGAGGCTGCCAAACGGGACATCCGATGCGTCCTGATCGTAATCATAGAATGTATTCGAATATCCTAGAACAGTTCCCAGTTTCTCGGTTAGACCGGCCGTGAAAGTGAGTGAAGCCGTATTACGAATATTATCTCCATCGACACGCAACGGAACGGTAATACCGCCTCGTTCATCGATGATGCTGGGTTCCTGAGCGACTACAAAGGAATCACTAACGTCCAACTTGTATCGTTCGGTAAAAGCGTGATTGATCTTCAGGTTGGCCTGATGGCTGTGATCGGCCTTGTTGTTTTCCCGATCTTCGTACCACCGCATCCCATAAACGTAACTCAACCCCAAATATGTTTGTGGCATGACCAAATTCAGGGCCGCTGAGGGGCTAACCTCAAAGCCGAAACTGTCGCGCCGATCTTGTTCGACTGGACCTGCAGGTGTTAGAACGACCGCTCCTTTTGATGGGCGAGTAACGTAATTGTCGTCATAAAATCCGCGCAGCGAAGCCGAAACACTCCAAGGCTTGGCAGTTTCGATCCGAGTGAGTCCTGGCGCAGGGGCATACTGAGCTTGCACACTGGCAGCACCTAAGACAACAACTCCGGCCGACGTGATCATTTTTTTCATATTGTAATTTTTCCTGTATCAACAAGTTTCCGCCCAAGAACTGTATAATTGAAAAGCTGGTTCTTTTTACGTTTAGCCAATTCGCTTGTCAATTAGAAATCTCGGTAACGCGTAATAACGAAGGAGTTATTGCAAAGGCTTCTTCCACCGTTCGTGATCGGTCAAAAAGAGCTGTCCATGCTGGAGAAATCCACGCGGCGCTGCTTTCAAAGGAAACCCGGTCGGCACATTCGTCCTCAGCAAACACTCGAGCATGAACCTTCCCCAGGCGTAGTCCTTGTCCTTGAGCATTTGGGAGTAAAATCGCGCATCCGTGGTCAAGGTCGTCAGATAAAGTCCCTGAATCGGTTTCTGGTAATCGTAAATGGTGAAGAAATCGCTTTTTTCTTGGGACTGGAGCCGAGACTCGAAGGGCGCATCGACCGTCACCCAGATGCATTTTCGATTGCCGTACCACGCTACGGCCCAAGGCATGTCACTCATCATCAATTCGTCTTCTTTCATCCACTTGGAAATGTCTTGAATCCCAGGCGGCCAATAGGGCGGATAGGTCACCGGATACGTTGGCGGCGGTAAAAGTGTAAAGATCAGTGGCGCGCAAGTGAACACCCAGAAAACTCCCGTGACCACGTTCCGCAATTGTGGAAATGGCAAGCTGATCTGATCCAACAGAATGAAATACATGGCCACTCCGAAAATGAAGACTACCGGAGCGAGCAACACGAGGAGGTTTTCCGAATTGATCTCGGGGGAAACGGTGCTGAGGTGCGTTCTCCCTAGCGCTTGCGCTACGATTAAGACCGCCAGACACATCAGCAGAAAGAGTCGGAAGCGCGTTAATGCCACACTCCGGAATGGCAGTAACAAGCCAGCGAGGAAGAATGCCGAGACCCAGCTTCCCCCCAACTTCGGCACCTCGTTCTGGATAATCTGACCGGAGTTGACGATCAACTTGCGAACAAACTGCCGGAATTCAGCTCGCGACGCTTCCTGCTCAAAACTCTCGTTCAGGAAGCGCTCCAAGCGGTTGCCCTGAAACGGGTCGGTCTCATAATAAACGGCATAGCCAGCAATTCCGAACAACGTGCCGCTCTGTTGATAGTTTCGCGCTAGCCACGGCGAAATGACTAACAAACACGCCGCCACCGCAGCCAAGCTAAGAGCCACCCGCCGCCCGCCAAAGTAGAGCGCAAGAAAGGCTGCCACTGGAATGATCAACCAGCTAAATGAATAGCGCGTTAACCCCCCCAAGCCAACCAGTGCGCCCGTCAATACTGCCATCAGAATAAACCATAGGTTGGCCCTTTTACCTTCCCTTTGATTCTGTTCCAGGGTAACGAGACACCAAACGACTCCCAGGAAGATTACGATTAACAACATCGTGGACAGGCCCGAAACGCTGAAACGCCAAAGCAGGTCCGCCCCCACGACGATGAGCGCCGACACCCACGCGACGCCACTATCGAACAGACGCCGCGCCAGGCGGAAAACCATGAAGGCGGCCACAAAGAAAAGGAACTGGTTCAAGAAGGCGATCAGCACCTCCGGTTGATAACGTAACGTCGACAAGAAACTTGCCGGAATCGCGTGCTCGAAAGGCGCAACCATCATGAAACCGGCCAAGAGCAGCGGATAAACCGGCGGGTTGGCCAGGTCGGGGTGATCCGTTCTAAGAACCGGCGCCGCTTCCTCGCCCCGGTGCTTCTGCAGCATGTAAATGCTGAGCGGCCGAATGAAGTCGGTTGTGTAACCATTCCCCTCGGAGATGTTCCGCGCCAGCTGCGCGCCGTCCATGGCTTCCTGAGTATTAAAATTCTTGAACTCGCGAATGTCGTAAACAACGGTCAAACCGAGCAACCCCAACACCACAACCCCCATTTTGATGTAACGTACCCACTCTCCTTCTTCTAGTTTATGAATCCAGTCCTGCAATCCGGGCATATATTAGAATCCTTCTAAGTGATAAGCATTTAGCTTCCGGTGTAACGTCCGCCGGCTAATGCCAAGTTTTTTCGCTGCCAGCGTGCGGTTTCCCTTCGCTTCTTTCAAGGCATGAATGATTAATTGCTTTTCCGCTTCTTCCACCTTCAAACCCGACGGAGCGGAGGGTGATTTATTGTTTGTTCCGGTCCCAAATCCCTGTTGCTCGCCTCTCACGTTCTCGGAGAGATCCGGCAACTCAATTCGCTCTCGCTCTTTCTGTGATAAGACAACGGCCCGCTCAATTTCACTCCGCAGCTCGCGCACGTTGCCCGGCCAGGAATAGGTCATCAACGCAGCGATGGCTTCAGACGCAAAGTCCGCGACTGGTTTGCCATGCTCGCGGGAAAACTCGGTCAAAAAACTCCGAGCGAGCAGCGGAATATCCGACGCTCTCTCGCGCAGCGGAGGCAACCTCAATTCGACAACGCTCAAACGAAAGAAGAGGTCCTCCCGGAACCTTCCCTCCTGCACGAGTGCGCGCAGATTTTTGTTTGTGGCGGTAATCAAGCGCGCGTCCGCAGTCACCGTTTTGTTTGATCCGACCCGTTCGAAGGTTCGCTCCCCCAGAAAGCGCAGCAGTTTGACCTGAATGGCCGCATCGATTTCTCCGATCTCATCCAGGAACAACGTGCCGCCTTGGGCGTCCTCGAATCGCCCGATCCGGCGTTCGTGAGCTCCGGTGAAGGCGCCTTTCTCATGGCCGAACAGTTCGCTTTCCAGCAACGTGGGCGAAAGCGCGGCGCAATGCACCGAGACCAATCGATGGCGGGAACGAGGACTCAGCTGATGAATGGCTTTTGCGATCAATTCTTTGCCGGTTCCGCTTTCGCCCTGAATAAGCACCGTCACACGAGTGGGAGCGACTTGCCGGACAATTTCAAAGACCTTCTGCATCGCCAGCGATTCGCCGATGATGTTTTCGATGCCAAATTTTTTGTCGAGCTGCTGTTTGAGCGATTCGTTTTCGACCTCCAATTTTTGATGCCGCAACGCGCGGTTGATGCGCATCTCGAGTTCGTCCAACTGAAGGCGTCCTTTGGCAATGTAATCGTCCGCTCCGCGTTTGATGGCCTCAACCGCCACTTCCTCCGAACCATAGGCCGTCATGAGAATGCAAATCGGCGGTTTAGGCAGGGATTTGGCCCGGACAATCAATTTCATTCCGTCCTCGCTCGGCAAACGAAAGTCCGTCAATAACACGTCAAAATGTTCCTTTTCCAACAATTCCATTGCGGAAGACGCATCATCGGCCAAATAAACGTCGTAGCGGTCTTCCAATGCCGCGCGCAGGCCGTCGCGCGTCGGCTTCTCGTCATCCACAATGAGAAGCATCGGCTTAATCATGGAGACGCGCCTCCAGCAGACGCGTTTGGCGTTCCCGCATCGGCAGCCAAATGCGAAACATCGTGCCGCGGCCGACCCGGCTTTCCAATTCGATCCGCCCGCCATGTCCGCGCACGATGCGCTGAACGATCATCAGCCCGAGGCCCGACCCTTTTTTCTTCGTGGTGAAGAATGGTTCGTAAATGCGATTCAATTGTTCGGGCGGAATGCCACGGCCCGTGTCTGAAATGCTTACCCACACTTCATCTAAGGTTGCGCCCGTTTGGACAGCCAAGAGGCCGCCTTTGCTCATTGATTGCATGGCGTTTTTCGCAAGGTTCACGAGAACTTGCTTCATTTGCCCTGGATCTAATGGAGCATTCGGGAGCGGTTGCGCCAGCTTCTGCTCGATCGTTTGGCCGCGATTGTCAAACTCCGGCCGCAACAGTTCCAGCGTTTCGAGGACCACATCGTTGAGCGATGCCATTCGTAAGTTTGGTTGTGTGGGCCGGATCGCTTGAAGAAATTGCGTGATAATATAATCAAGCCGAGTGATTTCATTCTTGGCGACGGACAGAAAGCTCTCCAGCTTGCCGACACTTTCCTCCGTCTCAGTGCGGACATGTGCAATGTCGGTCTCCGATCCATTCGCTGTTGCGGGTTGGCGTGCGCCGGCGTTTCTGGGGCGGCTCCATCCGGAGATCGTTTGCCGAAGCTTTTTGAGTTCCCGTTCCATCAACTGAACATGGAGGTTCAACGCATTGAGCGGATTGCCAATCTCGTGGGCCACACTGGCGGCCAGAAGTGTCAGCGCCTGGACCCGTTCGCTCTCGATAGCTTCGAAAGTCTTTTGTCGGGCTTCGGTGGCATCGTGGAGAATCAACGCCATTCCTGAACTGCCGCGCGACTCGCCATCCAATGGAGCCGCATAAAGCCTGAGAAAACGCTGCCTGGGATAGCCAATTTCGAATTCGTGACGGACGATTCTCTGTCCACCCGAGCTGTCGAGCGCTGATATTTTGTCCCAATAAACTTCGGGTAGAAACCGCGAGATATGCTGGCCTTCCGCCGACTGCCCCTGCCATCCAAGGATATGAGTCGCCGCGTGATTATAATAGAGGATACGGCCCGTCTCATCGACCACGAGAACCCCGTCCTCGATGGTGTTGAATAAGGTTTCCAGGAAGGTGCGCTCGCGGGCCAGACGCTGAACCACGGTTTGCAAACCGTGCGTATCCAAGCGCCCGATACGTCCGAGTACTTTATCCAGGAAGCTCGATTTGGTCGCAGGCATATCCTAACGTTTGAGCCATCCTCTCCTCTTGAAGTACCAATACGTCAGCCAGGTTGATATGGCTGTAACGAATGCAATCAAGAGATACCCATGCTTCCAATCCGTCTCAGGCATGTTCGTGAAATTCATCCCGTACCACGTCCCAATCATCATCATCGGCGTCGTAATGACCGTGATCATCGTCAGCAACTTTACGACTTCGCCCGTCTGGTTCGATGACATGTTGAGGTAAACCTGGAGAATGCCAGTCAACGAATCGGTATAATTCTGGGCCAGCTCCGAAATGTGGAACAGGCCATCATAAACATTTCGGTAGTACGGCACTAAATGGGCGCGAATCAGCTTAAATTCACCGCGCGCAAACCGAGCCAGGACTTCTCGCTGCGGACCGATGATCTGGCGCAAATGAAGAACCTCCTTCTTGATTTGGAGGATTCGATTCAGCGTTCCTCTCGTCGGTTTTTGCAACGCCTGGTTCTCTAACTCGGCAATCTCCAGGGACAATTCCTCGAGGGCCGGTTTGTAGTTTTCAACAATCGAATCCAACAAATTGTGAGCCACTCGATCGGGCGCGCGCGCGATATGCACCGTGCTCTTCATGCAACGCTCTTCGGTCGAGGAAACGCTGCGCAGCGGAACTTCGTGGTAAGTCACGAGAAAATTCTTTCCGAGAAAGAAATTCAATTCGCTCGTGGCAAAAACTCCATCCTTGCGGCTGTAGTCCACTGCGTGAATGACCATGAACAAATAGGGCGTGAAACGATCTTCCTCTTTCGGAATGTACTCTTCCACCTTCGGCGAAGGACTCACCATCACACAATCCTCGATCGACAACGGATGGAAATGGAACACATCTTCCAACAGAAATTTGGTTTCCTCCGGCGTAGGCTTTTCCAAATCAACCCAAAGAAACAAATTCGTATCGGCCAGCAACGTCGGCATCAGAAAGGTTTCGATATCCTTGCTGTGCAAACGGCCTTGAGTCGTAAAGGCAAATGACCGAATCATGGGTTAATGAAGCCAACTCTCTGCAAGTCGCGTCAAATTTCGTCCGCATCTTAGGAGGAACCGACTTCAACGCAAGTTTGTTCCTGATTTAGCGAAGCGCAGCGCTGTGCCGCACGGCACAGCGCTGCGCTTCGCTAAATCAGTGGCAGTTGGCAATTGGCCGGGCTTCTATTATAAGTTTCTTGGCATGAGTTTCACCAGCGAAGCTGATTTGATCGCCCGTTGTCGCAAGGGCGAATCTGCGGCGTGGGATGAGCTCTTCGACCAACATTACCCAGCCGTGGCCCGCTTTGTGTTTCAGTTGGGGCCACTTTTTAGCAAAGAGGATGTCGAAGAGATTTGCCAGGAAGTCTTTCTTTCGGTGATCAAAAGCTTGGATTCATTCCGTGGAAGCAGCCAACTCCAGACGTGGCTTTTCCGTATTGCCGCCAATAAGTCGCGCGATTACCGAGAGCGCCAACACGCCGCTAAACGTGGCGGCGGCCAGGCGCCCATTTCGTTGCCAGCAGAGGACGCCGAAACCGGCTTGTCACTCGATCCACCCAGCAGCTTGCCAACGCCCGACGTCTCAGCGATGAGCGAAGAACGCCTGATTCTCGTTCGCCAAGCGCTCGATCAATTGGGGGATCCGTGCCGGAAAATCATCGAACTGCGCTATTTCGCGGATCTCAGTTATGAACAGATCGCCACGGCGCTCTTGTTGAATCCAAAAACAGTTAGCTCGCGCCTGAGCAAATGCCTCGACCGGCTCGAGGCGATTACTCGCACAATTTTTTCGAGGGAGAAAACCACGCCCTTTTCCGTCTAATTGGGAGGCCTATATGCCAAATGAACCCGACAAGCCTATAGACAAGCTGCTCAAAGCTTACGCGCAGAAGCGCCGCCAAGATGCCGGAGCTCCGTTCGAGATGCACCCGGCGACGCGCAACCTGCTGCAATCCGAAGCAGCGCGGACTTTTCCACGAAAGGCAGCCAGCGGCCCGCAGCGCGCCTTTTCAGGTTTCTGGCTGCGTTTCGCCATGGGTGGAGCGGTTCTCATGGTGTTAGCCGCAGTCATCTTCGTTCAAACCGACAACAATCCGACGCCTCCGATTGACATGACGCGTCACCGGGAGAGCGAACGTTTCAGTTCTACCAGAGCACAGACTCCATTCAGCGAGGTGATTGGCGATGATAGCGCCCCAGCGCCGACAACTGGTCTGCCGAATCGGGCGGATCGGCTCAATGAACCTGGTTCATCGCTGGATTCGAAGAATACCCTCTCCCGTAATGATCAGGATAAGGAACTACAGACAGAATCTGCCGACAGGTTTGGGTTGCGAACGAAATCTTCCGTTAACGAACAACTCGCCGATGCGAAAACTCCAGTTGCTTCGATCGGGCAAAGCATTCCGAGCCCGGCCGGACCAGCCGTAACATCGAGGCCAGAAGAACCCAAAGCATCCGAAACCACGCCACCCATCATCAGTGATGCGACTCCACAACTAGCCAAGGCGACTGATCAAGAGACCCGCTTGAGCCAGCCCGCGACAATCAGTTCTTCGGCCCTCGAGCAGAGGATCACTCAGGCAACATCGGACACTCGATCAGCCGGCGGCACTATTTCCACTGGCGAGGCCTATTTCAAATCCCTGCCTGCGCAGCCGGACGATTCCAGTTCGCGGCAGTTTCACTTCTCGCAAGCCGATGAGACATCTCGGCTTCGACGCTATTCCAGCACGCCGATCCAACAAGGTGTGCTCACTTCTTTTCAAGTGCAGCAGAACGGCGATAACCTCAACATCGTCGATGCCGACGGCTCGGTTTATCGCGGCACAATCACGAGGTCAGATCAAGAAGCTCTCGGGCGCGGCATCAGAACCGAGTCAGCGGCTCAATTATCCGGCGTTGCACCGGGCCAAGCGCAAAACCAAGCCCCGAATCTCAGGCGCGCCATCAGCAATTCCGACAGTTTGCTTGCTGGCGAGAATCTTTCGTTTCGAGCAATTGGCACCAACCGCAGCTTGCAACAGCAAGTGATTTTCACTGGCAACGTTCTTCCAGCAACCCGGATGCAAACCAACCCCGGCGGTCTTGCTGGACGAGCGCATTCACCTGCCCAAGCGCCAGCCTCCAACACAGGAACCTCGCTTGAATCTCTTCAATGGGGACGAATCGAGGGCAAAGCGTCTGTCGGCACCAACGAAATCCGAATTCGAGCTGTTCGAACGGCGCCGTAAACTCAGCAGTTGACTTAAAGGGCATTTGAACTGCTGATGACGCTGATTAACGCGGATACAGGACCAGCTGCAAAGCCAATCGGATCAGGTGTAGGATGAATGATTGATGCGATCTCTGAAGCTTCTTTATTATCCGCGTTATCTGCGAAATCTGCGGTTTGCAATCGCCGCCTTTAGGTTTGACGAAAGTGAAGTTCTACTCTGCCGCGGCCAGAATCACTTCGATTCCTCTCTCCCGTAATCCTTTGACAAGGTCCTCGGGAGCTCTCCCGTCGGTCACTATAATGTCGATACTGTCCAAATCGCACATCGCTGACACAGAACGCCGCCCGAACTTTGTGTGATCAAGGCAGAAAATCACCTTTTGCGCCGCCGCGATCATCGCCCGCTGGATGTCGATTAAGAGACCATGCGAATTGGTCACTCCGTCCAAAGTAATTCCTCCAGCACTCATGACGGCTATGTCCGCGTGAATCTTCGAAAATGACTCAACGGCCAACGGCCCCACCAGCACCCCGAGGCGTGGATAAATCACACCACCAGAGACGATAACCTCGACGCGATTCGCCGACGCGAAGTGGTTTGCAACCGGCAGAGAGTTCGTAATGATCTGAGGTGTTTTGTTCTCGAGGTAACGCGCCACGTGGTAAACGGTCGTCCCGGCATCAATGATGACACTTTGATTTGGCCGGATGAGGTCTGCGCAAGCACGGCCAATCACTTCCTTCTCGGCTAGTTGATGTGTGTCGCGAGTCGAGAAAATGAATTCATCCGAGCGCGGGTTGACCACGCGAGCACCGCCGTGCGTCCGTCGTAACCCCCCTCCGGCCTCAAGAATCGTCAAGTCACGCCGAACCGTTGAAACAGATGCTTCAACCTCGCGCGCCAATTCTTCCAGCGACGCAAACTCCACCTTTTGAAGGTATTCCGCGATCCGATGTTGTCGTTCTTCGGCCTGCACGTGGCGCAAAGAGTGATAGATATTGAAATATTTTGCAAGAATCTATTTGACAATCTTTCAGATTCGAGCGAAAACCGCGCCTCATTTATGGTAGCTACCAAGCCGATGTTGCACCGCGCCGAAGTTGAGCATTGGGTTCGGCAGGCCGTTTATCAGCGTTTGGGTAAGCCGATGCCCCGATCTGCGGGCGCGCCAAACCCGTTAGTCGTCAACGTCAGCGCCCGTCATTGCCATCTGACCGCCGAAGCCGTGGAGATTCTCTTTGGCAAAGGTCACAAGCTAACCCCTTTCAAGGCGCTCTATCAGGAAGGTCAATTTGCCGCGGCCGAAACCATAACCCTAATTGGTCCGCGTAGCCGAGTGATTTCAAACCTCCGCATCCTCGGTCCTTGCCGGACCTTGAATCAGGTCGAGCTAGCCTACACGGACGCCGTTGCGTTGGGCTTTGACATTCCTATGCGGTTGTCTGGGAACATCGAGGGGACAACCGGCGCGATGTTAATGGGTCCAGCCGGTTTCTTCGAAATGCCTCAAGGGGTGATTCGCGCGTTGCGGCATGTTCACATGCATCCAGACGACGCCGCGTTCTATGGAGTCAAAAATGCAGACGAAATGAAGTTGAAGATCGGCGGCCCCTGCGCGCTGACGTTAGACAAGCTTTTGGTGCGCGTGGACAAGAGTTTCAAATTGGAAGTGCACATAGACACCGACGAAGGGAACGCGTGCAATCTGCAGCCGGATACCCCGTGCGAATTAATCAAATAAACAAATCCAAAGAGAACAGGAGAAACAAATGAGCGAAGCAATAGGAATGATTGAGACCAAAGGTTACGTGGGAAGCGTGGAAGCCAGTGACGCGATGGTCAAAGCGGCCAATGTCACTTTGGTTAAAACCATCCAAATTGGCGGAGGTTTGATCACCGTGTTGGCGCGCGGCGATGTGGGCAGCGTCAAAGCCGCTGTGGACGCCGGCGCAAAAGCGGCCAGCAAGGTCGGTGAGTTGATCACCTCTCACATTTTGGCCCGTCCGCATGAAGACCTGCTGAAAGCCTTCGTCGATAATCAACCTGCTCCCGCCAAACCAGCGAAATAACGCCGATCCCTCGACTTCTAACCATCAACTCTCAACAAATTTATGCCTCAACAAGCAATTGGAATGATTGAAACCAAGGGCATGACCACCCTGCTCGAAGCCAGCGATGCTGCCCTGAAGGCCGCCAATGTCACCTTAGTTGGCTGGGAAAAGGTCGGCAGCGGTTACGTCACTGCTTTTTTTCGTGGCGATGTCGCAGCCGTCAAAGCTGCTACTGATGCCGGCGCCGCCGCCGCGGCGCAAGTCGGGCAAGTCATCAGCGTTCAAGTGATCCCTCGGCCGCACGACGGGCTTTCGGTGCTCGGCCGATGGCTGCAGTAATCAATAATGTCGAATGACGGATAAATCCAATGTCGAAAGAAACTCGAATGACTAATGACGAACAAGCCGCCGCAATTTCGCTCGGCTGCGGTTATTGTGCGCCAGTTCGACATTGGGGACTTCGTCATTCTTTCGTCATTCGAAATTCGAAATTAGTCATTTTCTCACCGTGAAGGTCCTCGTAGCCAACCTCGGTTCCACTTCGCTCAAATGGCGGTTGTTCGACTTCTCGAACGGCCAGGAGCGCTTGTTGCATCGGGGCGGTTTCGAGCGCGTGACCGATTACGCAAAAGCCATCGAGGATTGCCTTGCTGAACTTCTAAAAAGCAACGCCATTGCCAGTGAAGGCGATCTCGCGGCTGTCGGGTTTAAGACAATCATGGCGCGGGGCGTCAGCGGCTGCGTGCGTCTCGACGAACCGACCGTGAAAGCGATGGAAGTGTGCAACTCGATTGCGCCCGCGCACAATCCGCCATATATCACCGGCATTCGACTGTTCGCCCAACGCATGCCCCGTACGCCTTTGGTGGGACTTTTCGAAACTGCCTTTTACCAATGGGCGCCTGAAGCTGCGATGAGATATGCCGTGCCGGAAGATTGGGCGAAGCGCGGAGTCCGGCGTTGGGGCTTTCACGGGGCCAGCCACAAATTTATCGCGGAACGTTCCGCGGAGTTGTTAGGGCGGGACGATGTTGCCGAAAAGGCGCGTCAACTCTACGTTAATGGCCCGGAGGGCGCCGTTCGAAAACCTGACCTTCGTGTCATTTCCTGTCACCTGGGCGGCAGTTCCTCCATCACCGGACTTTTGAACGGCGTCGCGATTGGCAATAGCTTGGGCATGAGCCCGCAATCGGGCCTGCCGCACAACAACCGCGTTGGCGATCTCGATCCCTTCGCCGTCCCGTTTCTCATGCGAACTGCCTGTTTGACTTTGGACGAAGCGGAACGCGTGCTCTGCAAGGAATCGGGCCTCAAAGGACTTTCCGGCGGTTACAACGACCTTCGGGATATTCAAACCCAGGCCACTCAAGGCAATGCCAAGGCTCAGCTCGCGCTCGACGTTTTTGTTCACCAGGCGCGGCATTGGATCGGCGCGTTCTATCTTCAATTGAATGGCGCCGATGCGCTCGTCTTCACAGCTGGCATTGGTGAAAATCGATCCGAACTTCGCCAAGCGATCTGTGAGAATCTGGATCAACTCGGCATTGTTCTCGATCCAGACGTTAACAGCCGCACCAAAGCCCAGGAGGCTGTCCTCAGCAAACCCGATTCAAAAGTCAAAGTGATGGTCATTCCAACGAACGAAGAACTCGTCGTCGCCCGCGAGGTCAAACGCTGCCTCGAACGCGCGAAGGATCACACATCACGCATCACGGATCACGCATCACGCGCTGGCGACGCCGCATCAACCCTTTCTTAGACTCAACCTTAACCTGCGAACTAAAGAACATTATGCCTCATCAAGCTATCGGAATGATCGAAACACGCGGCCTTGTCGCTCTTGTCGAGGGCGCCGACGCCATGCTCAAAGCCGCCAACGTCGAACTGGCCGGCCCCATGATTCAAGTTGGCAACGCACTTGTCACTGCTGTTGTGGTTGGCGATGTCGCCGCAGTTAAAGCTGCCACCGACGCCGGCGCGCAAGCAGTCAAAGCGATTAAGGGCGAAGTTGTCAGCGTGCATGTCATCGCGCGACCTCACGCCGACGTCGATACGGTGTTGCCCAAGAAAGCCAAGTAACGGCCGTAGCCGCTGGTGGTGTGAGCCCGCGGCCTGGAATTGCTTGGGCCGCTGATCAATTAAGGCCAGGTTCTCACCAACCCACCCACAACTCAGCAAATTATGTTCCTCGCCCGAGTCGAAGGTTCGGTCGTCGCCACCAAGAAGGACACGTCCATGGAAGGACGCAAATTGCTTTTGTTGCGTCCGCAGTTGGTTGACGAAAGAGATCCGACGCGTTTTCGCCCTGGAGTGAACACGATTGTCGCCGTGGACAGCGTTGGAGCGGGCGCAGGCGAAATGGTGCTATTTTGCCAGGGGAGTTCCGCGCGACTCGCTCCGAACCTGAAGGAAGCCCCGGTTGATGCCGTGATTATCGGAATCGTCGATACCGTGGATGTGCTAGGGAAGCAAATTTACAACGCCAAGCAATGACGAATAACGAATTCCCAATGTCGAAAGAAATCCGAATGACTAAGTCCGAAATGCGGCTCGTCCGTCTGGATGCCTCTTTGTCATGGGAGCTTCGTCATTCTTTCGTCATTCGATAATTCGACATTGGACATTCTCCTCTTATGAGCGCCGTGAACGAAACCTTAATCCGTGATGTCGTCCAGGAAGTTTTGGGCCGCCTCGGTCGCGCCCCATCCGCAAATAATCGCGCACCCGCCGCCGCTTCCACGCTCGCCGAAAAACCTTGCGATTGCCACGTCAAACCTCTGAGCGCGGCTAAAGGCAAATACGGCGTCTTCCAAACCGCCAACGAAGCATGCGAAGCCGCCCATGCTGCTTTCCTCCAGCTTCAAGCAAAAGGCGTCGCCGCTCGATCCAAAGTTGTCCAGATTGTGAAGACGATGACCGATGCCAACGCGGTGGAATGGGGCCGCATCGAACTCGAAGAAACCAAGATCGGCCGGCTCGATCACAAAATCGAAAAGCTTAAGATCATCAAACTCGTCCCCGGCGTTGAATGGCTGCACCCAGACGCCAGCAGCGGCGATCACGGGATTACTTTGGAGGAGTACACCCCATTCGGCGTGATCGGCGCCGTCACACCTTCGACGCATTCCATTCCGACGCTCAGCGGCAACATTGTAAACATCGTCGCGGCCGGCAACGCGGTTGTGTTTAACGCCCATCCCGCTGCCGCGAAGTGCGCCGCGATGGCCGTGCGCGAGTTCAACAAGGCGATCGAACGCGAAACCGGAATCGAAAACGTCGTGTGCATTATCGAGCAACCGACGTTTGATTCCTTCAAGGAATTGTGCGCGCATGAAGCCGTCCGGTTGCTTTGTGTGACCGGTGGTCCTGGCGTCGTCAAAGCCGCGATGCAAACCGGCAAACGCGCCATCTGCGCCGGCCCGGGCAACCCGCCCGTTCTCGTGGATGACACGGCCTGCATGAAACGCGCGGCCCGCAGCGTCATCAACGGCGCCGCTTACGACAACAACTTGCTTTGCATCGGCGAGAAGGAAGTGTTCGTTTTGGAGGACGTCGCCGATAAATTTATGGCTTCGTTGGAAACGGAAGGCGCGGTTCGCCTCAATTCTCCCCAACTCGACCGGCTCACCAAAGAGACCTTTACTTTCAAGGAAGGCCATGGGGCTGGTTGTCCAGAACCCATCTTAAACAAAAACCTTGTCGGCAAAGATGCTTCCGTGCTCGCCAAGATCGCAGGTGTCTCGGTCCCTGAAAAAACGCAGCTCCTGTTTGCTGAGACCAATAAAGATCATGTCTTCGTGAAAGAGGAACAGATGATGCCATTCATCCCAATCGTCCGCGTGAAAAGCGTGGAGGAAGGGATCGAAGCCGCGAAAGTCGCCGAACACAACTACAAACACACGTCCATCATTCATTCGCACGACGTCGAGCACATGACCGCGATGGCACGCGCGCTGGACACGACTCTCTTCATCAAAAACGGCCCTTGCATGGCTGGCCTCGGACTCGGCGGCGAAGGGTATTTGAGTTACTCGATTGCGACGCCAACCGGCGAAGGTGTAACGAATCCCAAGACATTCTGCCGAGTGCGCAGGTGCGTCATGGTCGATAACCTGAGGATATACTGAAATGGTTGCATCGTTACATGGTTCAAATCGTTAAATGGGTTAAAGGTTAAATAGTTAAATGAAGACCCCAGCAACAGAGCTCTTGACAGCGCAGCCGATGCACCCATTTACCCATTTACTCATTTAACCATTTAACCATCCCATGCTCCTCGCACGCGTTGAAGGCAATGTTGTCGCTACTCGGAAACATCCGAGCTTCGAGGGCTGGCGCTTGGTCATTTGCCAGCCGATCAACAACGCGGGCGAACCTGAAGGCTCTCCGCAAGTGGCCATCGATGCGCACGGCGCCGGAATCCACCAACGGGTGGTCATCTCGTCCGACGGTGCCGCGGCTCGACAAGCGGTCAAAGATCCGAAAAGCCCCGCCCGCTGGATGGTGGTTGGCATTGTGGATGAAAAAGAACCCGGAGTTCCCGTATGACCAGCGCCTTCACCGTAGCGCAGAGTTTCACTCTGCCGTATCGCAGCCAATCAGCCACCGTTCGGCGGCGGAAGAATCGAGTAGCTGACCGTTGCAGCGCCCCTCTCCCCATCCGATGGGGAGAGGGAAAAGACCTGGGCCTCGGACGCCTTCGGCCATCAGCCATTGACCGTTCGCAAAAACTCTCTTCCCTCGCCCCATCGGATGGGGAGAGGGTTAGGGAGAGGGGCGACGTTCACCTGCCACGTGGAAGATTTTCAATCTGCAACGCTCCCGCGAACACGCGCGTGCAGAACATGTCGCGCGCGGTGCCGACTGCAAGTCGGCGATACAGCAGAGTGAAGCTCTGCGTTACGAGCCCAACGCTTGGCCAGGCGACACTGTGCCAAGACAGCCTGATGCAAACGCGGAGTGTCCGCATCACGCATCACGCATCGCGCAGCACGCAGCAGATTTCATGAGACTCGGAACTGTCATTGGCCGGGTTACGCTCAGCAAGACTGTGCCAGCCTTGCTTGGCGGGCGCTGGCTGATCGTGAGCCCATTCACGCGCGATCATTTTCAACGCAGCACAGAACCGCCGCAGGGCTTGAGCAAAGAACCAAGCCCCGTTGTTTACGATGCGCTCGGTGGTGGAGTCGGCCAAACTATCGGTTACGTCGAGGGCCGCGAAGCAGCGCAACCCTTCGATCAACCGACGCCGATTGATGCGATCAACGCCGCGCTCGTGGACGAAATCTTTTACTCGCCCTTCAACAAATGAAACCTGTCATTAGCGCTAAAGACATCGAAGACTTGCTGCGCGCCGGCCGCGATCCGAAGTCGTTGCCTAACGACGCCATCCTGACGCCGTCAGCGCGCGATCTTTTGCGCGAGCTGGACGGCAATGGAGTTTATAAGCCTGGCGCAATTGCCACCCACAAGCCTTCAATGCCATCAAAGCCGGTCACTTCCAAGAGCTCGAAAGCTGAGCTCGAAGCCTTCCTGAATTCTTCGCAGATCCAGTCGCTTAAAGAACAGATTTGCGACGTTGGCCGGCGGCTTTGGCACCGCGCTTATGTCGATGGCAACGGAGGCAACATTGCCATTCGTGTCGCGGACGATATTGCGCTGTGCACACCGACGCTCGTTTCAAAAGGTTTCATGAAACCGGAAGACATGTGTTTGGTGGACTTGGATGGCAATCAACTCGCGGGAACAAAAAAGCGGACCAGCGAAATCTTGATGCACCTTCAGATCATGAAACGGCAGCCCAAAGCCGTGGCCACGGTGCATTGTCACCCGCCGCATGCCACGGCCTTCGCGGTCGCGGGAGTTGAACCGCCAACCTGCATGATTCCGGAAATCGAGGTCTTCATTGGCCGCGTGCCTCTTGCGCCTTATCGCACGCCGGGCACACCTGAAATGGGGAAGCTCGTCGCCGATCTCGTGGGTCATCACAACACCGTATTAATGGCGAATCACGGCGTGGTCGCCTGGAGCCACCTAAATGTTGAGGATGCTTACTTCAAAATGGAGATTCTCGAGGCGTATTGCCGCACGGTCGTTGTCGCGTCGCAGCTGGGGACGCCGCTGAAAACGTTCACACCGAATCAGCTTCAGGACCTGCTGAAAATCAAACAAACGTTGGGCATTCCCGATCCGCGCATTGGCCTGAAAGAATGCGAACTCTGCGACAACAACGAATGGCGGCCAGGCGTAACGTGCGCAGCCCCGGTGCGAGAAACGACCGCCGCCGGTTGCGACGCAGAAGCAGAAGCCGCCGTCCAAGCCATCACCGACCAAATCATGTCGCAGTTAAAGTAGGAAACAATTTACCACGAATGGACACTAATGTACACGAATGCAACGTGAGATTACTTCTGAAAGAGGAGGTGTTTCAGATCGTCGGAGCCGCCATGGAAGTATTGAATGAGATGGGTCATGGGTTGAGCGAAAAGCCTTACGAGAATGGGCTCATCGTCGAGTTTGGTTTGCGAAAGATGCCTTTCAAACAGCAGCCGAATTATGATGTGCTCTGTAAGGGCCACAGAGTTGGCCTGTTTGTTCCGGATATTCTTGCATTCCAATGAAGTCTCTCGATCAGAAACTTGCCGAGATCAAAGCGAATCCTTCCTCGCGCGCCTTTATCCTGGCCGACGCGAAGGATGCGGACATGGCTTTCGGTGTGCGCGCCCCGGGACCGCGCTCGTATCTTTCGGCGAACGGCGAACGACCAGCGCGCTTTTCTCCCGAGGTTTGGTCGCGCGAAGAATTTGGTTGCCGGAATTTGCCGGAGTTTCTCGACATTATCCGAGAGGTTGTTCACCAAGGCTTGATCGACATCATGCTGATGTCTGCCTACGTGAACGAGCAACTCAGCATCAAGGAGGGGCTTTTCCGCAATTCCCGGGTGACTCCCGCCGCGCGCGCCAACGATACCACGGACGTTTGGGCGATCCGCGAGGGTTGCTACACGCGCGAACCAGCTCAACCATTTCGCACCGCTACCATCGATCATATTCAATGCGGTCAGATTGAGTGCGACCGCAGTACCGGCGATTTCCCAGGCGCCAACCTCGGTCTTTATTCGTGCACCTTCGTCAACCATCTCGAACACGACCGCCAAACGCTGCAATGGTTTAAAGAATTTCGCGAAGAAGCGGAACGGAAAAGGTTTCGCTACTTCCTCGAAGTCTTCGATCCCAATGTCAACAGCGGCATCGCGCCGGACAAACTCGGTGCGTTCATCAACGACCAAATCATTCGCAGCCTCTCTGGCGTCACGGGAGCAGGCCGTCCCTTGTTCCTGAAAATCGTCTATCATGGCCCGAAAGCCATGGAGGAATTGGCGCAATACGATCCGAACCTCGTGGTCGGTATTCTCGGCGGAAGCGCTGGGACAACTTACGATGCTTTCAAGCTCATTCACGACGCGCAGAAATACGGCGCTCGCGTCGCGCTGTTCGGTCGCAAGATCAACAATGCCGAGCATCAATTGGCCTTCGTGGAAATGCTCCGCCTCATCACCGATGGACGCATTTCACCGGAGGAAGCCGTTCGCGCGTATCACGGCGTGCTCCAAGCCAACGGCATTCAGCCCACCCGTCCGCTCGATCAGGATATTCAACTCACCGATCAATCGATGAGCTACGATGGGAGTGCGACGAGACGATCGACGGTCGCGGTGCAAGGAAATCCGCTCGCTAAACGAGACGCCGCTGCGCCGCATGAGCAAAGTGACCGCATCACTTTGGGCGCTGCTGCGAACGAAAGCGCGAATTCCCATGGCTGGCCAGTACTGTCAAATGGCGCGCCGGACTTCGAAAAAATGAACGCGGTCCAGCGAAGGGCTTATCACCAGGATCGGCTGACGCGAAAGTTCGGTTGAAGCCATGCGTTTTCGCCGAACCGCGGCATTTATGCTTCAGACGCGGCCGCGCCATCGAGCGCTCAGGGACTTCTTACACTTCGGCAGCGTGAACGTTGCGATCCTCCGAGTGTCCCGTGCTTGGATTGGCAATGGTTCGCGACCGTTGGAGCTCTTCCGCGCTGATTTCGCGCATCCGAAACTTTTGAACGTTTCCAGTCACAGTCGTTGGAAACTCGGACGCGAATTTCACGTAGCGCGGGATATTGTAATCCATAATTTGCCCTCGGTAAAAGTCGCGGATGCCCTCTGTTCATCGGCGTCGGGTGTCTCCTCGCGTTTGGATTTCATCGCGCCTGAAAATCCGGCATTCGTTTGAGCTGCTGCTGCGTTGCGCATCAGGGAATCCGCACGAACCACGAACATCCCCGAGAGGTAATGATCAGCTCTCGCAGACGATGTTCGCAGACAAATTCAACGACGGCCCTTTTGACTCCGCAGATTCTCTCATCCGGTTCTTCTGTGAAATCATGACCTGCCAGTATTCCGCCTGACTTCACTTTCGGGCGCCATAACGCAATGTCTTCCCGGATGGCTTCGTACTGATGCTGCGCATCCAGATAGACAAAATCCAGGGAACGATCCGGAAAATCCTGCGCCGCTTCGGCAGATGTTTTGCGGACAATTACTGAGCGCTCTTGGAAAGGCGTGAGTCGCTGTCTCGTCTCCAGGAACAACTCCTCCTGTTTTGCCTGCGCAACGTTGGATGGGTCTCGATAGGTTGTACGGTCCCACTCCCGCCAGGGATCAATTGAATAAAGTCTCTTTCCATGCCAATGCTTAAGCAGAGTCTCAGAATAGAGGCCGGTTTGGACGCCAACTTCAGCTCCAGCACCGGTCAAACCCAGGAAATTGAGGATTTGAGGAAACAAATCTCGATGCTCGATAGTGCGGATCTCAACCGGAGGTTGCGCGTTTTCTCCCTTCCGGGTGAGTTCAACAACGTGGCTCTGTAACAATGCAGCACCAGAACCAGGACGTTCCACAGGCCCATTTGGTTCGCGCGGCGGGAGCGCCAATACGCCGGCTGTGCTCAGCCATTTGCGCCAAAAATGTATTCGATTACGCGCCAGGATTTCTCGAACCGAAGCCTGCTTGTCATAGTAGCGGATAACCTTGTCTGGCTTCGCGGAAACGCCCCATTCGTGGCTGTAGCCTTTAAGCGGAATGATATAACAACGATAGCCAGCCTGGCGCGCTTGCAGTCCCAGATCCCACTCTTCCGTAAAACAGGGCGTGTACTCTTCTTCGAACTGCAGAATTTTGCGCGCGAACAAATCCCGCTTCGTGGCAAAGAAGAATCCCGAGACCGCATCGACAAGTTGTGGCGTTTTGATGCCAGACGCTTTATGAAACCAAAGGATATCTTCGTAAGTATAGAACCCGAAAAATGAGCCCTCAGGCCCCACGACGGCGGCGCCCGGCAATTCCCAGAGCGCGCCATGCAGCGCTTCGATTGATGCCAAATCAATCCGCAGATCAGCGTTCAAGATGAAAAGCGTGGGTTGCGTGGCCAGATGAACCCCAAGATTCCACGCTCGCGACACGCCCACATTAACGTTCAGGCTCGCTGACAAATGGATGCGCGGGTCATCTTTGAAAGCGGCGGCGGCTTCGGGAGAATTGAAAATGACGATAACCTCGCCAGAGATCGACTTCAGATCATCGAGGAGCGATCCCAGTTCGCGGCGTCCCTCCTCCGACGCGTCGACCACTGGAATGATAAAGGACCGGCCTTCGGGCGGCTTTGGCGGTTTGGGTCGCCATTTGGAAGCAGGCCCCAACCCCGCCAGCGACCGTTCCCGCCATTCGCCCGCGCTCGGTGTCGATGGCTGACCGGCAAGACAGACCTTCATCAATTCAGCGCAGCGATGGGCATAGGTGTGGGCCTGATGGACCATGGTTTGAGCGCGTTGGGCGATCTGTTCGCGCTCTTCCTCGCGGATCAGATAATAACGCGCCCGTTCCAGCAGGTTTTTGTCCTCGTATATCCCCAGGTCTTCGCCGTCGACAAAGAGTTCATCTTGACCGCTGTTGGCCGGCAAATCGGTTAACAGAAAAGTGCCGGTGGACATCGCTTCGAAAACCCGCATGTTCAGATCATTTCGAACCGCGTTGTTGAAGACCATCCGCGACTGCGAAAAGAGCAAAGCCATGTCATCCCAGAAACAGCGTTCCGCCTTGAGAAGAAATGCCTTGTTTCCGAGGCGTTCCAACAAGGCCGCTCGGCGGCTCTCCGCGAAAATGCCGCCGGCGAAACCGATGTCGTACTTCTTTTCAGTGGTCTTGCGCGAATGAATCTCAGGATCGCCGGCCAAGGGCAGCCAAAAGACGTTGCGAGAACCATGGCGCCGGAATTCAGGCAGATACTCGCGCTGGGCCACAAAAACAAAGTCGAAATGCTTGGCCCATTCCACGTGCCACTGAAGATTCAAATGGCTGTCGATCATGTAGCAAGCCTTCGGACACGACAACCCGTCCAAATCGGCAGGGTAATACCCGTGCACAGATTCAATCCAAAGATAAAGATCGGGCGCCAGAAATTTCTCGCGGACGGCCGCCGTCACCTCGCGCATGTTGGGTCGCGCAGGAAGCGGCAGGTCGTGGTCCAACACCGGCAGTTTCATGTTTTGCAACTGCCATTGCTGAATAATCTCTGGTCCAATTTTCGGCCCGCACGTAATGACGCGGCAGCTTCGGCGCAAGGCGCGTTCAAAATATGCGGCTGTAGTTACGGGATAAGAAACATATGCCAGCCATATGACCGGCGTGCGAGACGGTTCCATACTGTCGAGCAGACTCTATGGACTGAGCCAAAAAGAGCAATCTTAGAACGTATTGGGGATCGTCGTTTTGGGTAAATGATTCAGATCGACCCGGCCGGTATGTGTTCCTGCTCTCTCTGTGTGACGCGCGTCGCGCAGGTTTCTCCGCCGCGGCGAAAATCGCTGTTCAAGGTGTTCCGGGTCTCCGCTTAGCAGTTGGGTTTTGCTTTTGCGCTGCGCAATATATAGCGTTTCTCGAAATAGATTCCGGAAAGGTAGGGAACGCTGCCGCGTTTCCAGCAAACCCGCCGGTTCGCCTACCTTAAAACTGCCTTGTTCAATCTAAAGGCGGAATGTACCAATGTCGTAGATCTCGATTTATTATAGTCTGAGCGAAACCCGTATATGTCCGAATCGTTGCCTGACGCGAACCTGCCGCTCACTCCAAACGAACTTGATGACGCGCTAAGACACCTGCAACAAGCTGAAAGGTTGCTGGCGGAAGGCCGTTCTTTCGAAGCTTTGCGTCTTGCGGAAAGTGCGGCCGCCCATCTTCCTGGGATTCCTGGAATGCATTACTTGCGAGCTGTCTGCTTAAAAGGCGTGGATCGGCCGCGAGATGCGCTTGAAGCTGCTCAAGCTGAGCTGCGCCTTTCGCCGGATCACAAGGAAGCGCAAATGCTCGCGGCGGAGCTTGCGCCGTGCGTCGGGAGACTTGCCAATAAGTCACGGACAACCCTGCCGACGGAGCAACGACCTTGGAATACGGGGCTGGCTCGCGACAGCCTGTTGAAGATTCAGAACGCTATCGGCGGTTATTCGTATCGGGGAATTCCAATGGTAAAAAATCCGTTCGACGTGGCGCTTTATCCCTTATTGCTCTGGAATCTCAAACCGCGGTCCATCATTGAAATTGGTTCGAACGCGGGCGGGAGCGCGGTTTGGCTGGCTGATCTCTTGAATAATTTCGGGATCGACGGGCGCGTTTATTCCCTCGACATCATCAAAGTGACTTCGGTTGGGCACACACGAGTCACGTTTCTCGAAGGCGATGGTCGCGCGCTGGCTTCGGTTTTTTCCAAAGAGTTTCTGGCGGAACTCGCCCGGCCGTGCCTTGTCATCGATGACGCCGATCACGCTTATGAAACCAGTTTTCATATCCTCGAATTCTTTCATCCTTTTATGGAAGTCGGAGAGTATATGGTGATCGAGGATGGAATTATTTCCGACACGAGCCAGAACATGGCATCCAGCAGCGGGCCCCATCTAGCATTGAAAGAATTTTTGGGCCGTCACCGCGGAGCGTATGAAATTGATTCTGATTACTGCGATTACTTTGGCTACAACTTCACGTGGTGTACGAATGGCTTTCTCAAGCGCGTTGCTTAGGATGCTGCCGGTCACGAAAGCCGGGAAATCCTGATCATAGTTTGACACCCAAATTCAATAAGCGCGCGCGAACCGGTGCTCATTCGAATCAAAGGCACGATCTCCGGCCCTTTCCTGGAGTAGATTTCATCGGTCCCGCCAGGCGAGCTTTGCAGACTCGTTGAAATCTGGAAACGGCCGGTTAACGCAAAGACGCAGAGAGGCAAAGGCGCCTTGACGCCGACCAACCGATTGGCGCTCTGCTCAAGAGTGGCGGGCGGGCGGTGGCATCGTCACTGTGAACCCGGTAGGACAGCGCGTCTCGCCTGTCTTGTCTTGGCGCACGCAAATGCTGGACGGGCGGGACGCCTATCCTACGGCCCCGTCAATGACTCACCAACAAACTCGAACAAGGCTTTTGTCGCTGGATCATCTGGCAAACCGAGGTTGTCGTTGAGCTTGTTGTGGTTGGTTTCTTTGGCGCCGAAGACCTTGTTGGGAACGCCCGCTTCTTTCAAAACGGCGCCGAGACGCTGCGCTTGGGCGGAGACATCCGGGTGATCGGCAACAGGCAGGATTAGAAACGGCGGGATGCCTTTGCCCTTGGCCACATGGCTGACGGCAGAATAATCACGATGCTTTGCCGGATCGTTGCCGAACTTCACGCGGTGCCCAAACTTTGGCATCGGCATTTCATGCACGCACAGCCGCGTCTCGACCGTCCAAATGATCGCCGGGACGTCGTAGGTGTCGCCGTCCACGGGGACACAGCCTTTGATAATGTCGAGCGAAAGTCCTTCCGCTTTCAGATAACGATCATCGCTGCAGATCAACGCGGCGAGTTGCGCCCCGGCCGAATGGCCCATGACGAACATCCGCTTTGGATCACCGCCGTAATCCGCAATATGATCGTGCACCCAGCGGACCGATTTGGCGACGTCGAGAAAGATTGCGCGCATGTCCACGTTGGTGAGGAGGCGGTAACCGGTGGAGACGAAGACAAAACGCTTGTCCGCGAATGCCTGCGGTTTGATCATGACGTTGGTCTTGTCACCGGCCTGCCAGCCTCCGCCATGAATCCAGAAGACCACGGGCAGGTTCTTGGCGCCCTCCGGCGCGTAGATGTCCATCTTCTGTCGCGGATCGGCACGTTCGGCGTAAGGAATATCGCGCTGCACGATAAGTTTGGCTGGCGCGGAAGCAGCGGGTTGGGCGTTTACCTGCGCGAGAATGGGCAGGCCGAGCAACAGGAGGGCGACGTGTTGTTTCATGGGCTTGAAATGGGCTGACGTGTTTTAAGGTTTGACAATAAGTGCCGTTTTCGTCAGCGCTGGCGATCCTAGCAAATGCCGAGCAAGAAATCCATTTCGAGAAACAATGTGACAATGGCCGCTGCCGCGATCAGGTAGTTTCGTTGGGACTCCGGAGGTTGCGTTGGAATCGGGGTCACATCTCACAACTATACAATTGACCGGCCGGCATGGAATAAAACAGGCTTTGGCGGCCATGGCGCGGCCTTTGCGAATCGAGAAGGCGGGCGGTTGGCATCATGTGACGACCGCGCGCGGCAATGAGCGAAAATCCATCTTCCGGGATAACGGCGGCCGGCAGCACTTCCTGGAGATCCTCGCGGAGATGGCGGGCTGAACTTCGGGACGAATATGGCGACAGTGGACGGGAGCTGGCGCTGTATTTGGGGCGGCGGCTGTGCGGGATGAAACTGGCGGAACTGGCCCAGGCGGTCGGGCTGCGAAATTACGGAGTGGTGGCGACGAACGTCAAACCATACGAACGGCGATTGGAACAAGAGCGCGCGGAGCAAGCTCGAATGAAGCAGGTTCTTGAGTTGTTGAATTGTGAGATGTGACTCCGATTTGCGCCCCACCGGTTTTTCAGGTTCGGATCAGTCCGACGACCGTCCGGCAATCCCGGTGGGGCGGTGCGGACCGCGGACGGTCCCCGTCCGCAGCGGGACCGGCTATTTCGCCGCCAGTCGGAACCCGGTGCCCTCGGTGCTTGCGGGCGCGCTGCGAACCGGGACGGTTCGCGGTCCGTTGCGGCGGAGCGCGGGACGTCCCGGCCCACAGCACCGTGGACTATTTCGCGGCCCTGGCAACCCGGTGCGCTCGGTGCTTGCGGACGCGCTGCGAACCGGGACGGTTCGCGGTCCGTCACAGATGCAGCTCACCATTTTCATTTCGGAACCGCACGCTGCTCCAAGGCCATTCTTTGGGATTTTGCACCAGGTATGCCCGCGTCGGATTATTTTCGATATACCTTCGGGCTTTCAGCTCGTGTTCGGTATTGCGCATGTAGGTATCGAAATAATCTTTGGCCCAGAATTGGCCACGCCTGCCCAGCCGCTGATTCGCTTGCCGCGCCGTGTATTCCTTGAGGTCGGCCATGATTTGGCCTAACGGCACTTCGTCGATCGTCAACAAGGCATGCACATGGTTCGGCATAACCACCCAAGCCAGCAATGCGTACCGCTTGCCGTGATAAAAACGCAGCGCCTCATCCACCATCTGGCCAACGTCCGGCTCGCGCAGATGACAAGCGCCACGTCCGTGGTCCAGATAGCATTCCAATTGTTTGCGCCGCTCGCGGTTATCCTCAACGCGAAGCAGCGCTTGCCATTCGGCCCTCAAAGCGCGCGGAAAAGAATCAGCCACATGAAACGTGACGAACTGTGTCAAGCCTGGGCTGTCGCGATGGGGCAGATAGCCTCGCTCGTGCCAGCCACGAAAACCGAGCCGCGCATGGCCGCGCTTGGGCGGCGATGACCACCGGCGTTTTCCTTCGATCAACTCGCGCACTCCGGGATTGTGCGGCGGTCCAGTCCGATTGGGCTGACGGGATTCCTCCATACCGGCATCAAAGGATAATTACAGAGGTTACGCAACGGTTTTTCAGGTTCGGACCGGTGGGACGGTGCGGACCGCGGACGGTCCCCGTCCGCAGCGGGACCGGCTATTTCGCCGCCAGTCGGAACCCGGTGCGCTCGGTGCTTGCGGGCGCGCTGCGAACCGGGACGGTTCGCGGTCCGTTGCGGCGGAGCGCGGGACGTCCCGGCCCGCAGCACCGTGGACTATTTCGCGGCCCTGGCAACCCGGTGCGCTCGGTGCTTGCGGACG
>VHDE01000043.1 GCA_016871515.1 Verrucomicrobiota bacterium | reverse complement strand
GTTGATGGCCATTCGCCGTTCGCCCCGGCTTGAGGCGTTGCGGTACTCGACCGAGAGACGCTCGATTCGGATGATGGGCGGACCCTGCTGGCTCCCCGTTTGAAAATCAGCCGTTTCTTTCCTGATCAATCGTTTCATCGTGGATGTGCAAGTCCCACTCGTTATTCTCGAAGGCGATGCCGATATCGACATGGCCGAAACCAATGGGAGTTTGCGCGCCAAGAGCGCTTGAGCTAGCGATTCCAATCGCCAGGCCAATTATTGCAATGTGGTGGTTGATTACTTTCATTTTCTGTTCTTTTTGTTTATTTTCGATTTGCGGATGTCATGCGTGGTGGTGCTGAGCGGCTTGCCCATCAGGGGCCGAATCCGATTTAGCATTCGGAAGAGTTGAAGCCGCACCCACCTGAGCTCTCAGGTGACCGCCAGATCAGACTGGCGGCATCCAGGGTGCGAAAGTGCCTGAAGGTAGATGAGGATGACGTTGGACTTGCGCCGAACAGAATACCGCAACTCGAATCTTCAGGCGACCGTAGTCGGTGGACCGCAGGAGAAAGGAAGGAGGCCCGGACTCGGCGGCCGGACCGGAACAACCGGTGTGCGGTTGAGAAACAGAATAGCAGGAGCAGGAACTTCGACACTCACGGGTACTGTCGATGCATTCGCATGCCCGTTCGCAAACATCGTAATGCCGCAGTCTTCGTCGCCAGAAGCGGGGTGATGATCCGTTTCAGACGGTGCGTAATCGGTGTGGTGGCCGCAAATCTTACAGATCGATTCCGCGAGGTGATGAACACGGTGATGCGCTTGATGATCCGAGGACAGCCAGCTCAGTGCGATCAGCAAACACAACTGCCCGACACAGCCGATAGGGACTAACGGTTTGCTTCGCCAAATATTGTCGAGCTGCACTTTCACAACTTATTCTGATTCGAAACAATCCGCAACTCAAAGCCAGAGCACAAGCCAAAACTCCAAAACTCACCAAAACTCCCAAAACTCAAAATTCTCAAAATTCTCCAAAGCGTAAATTCCCTTTTGCATCCGGCGTAACTGCTATTATCTTCCCCGCCATTGCGGTTGAATTCCCGTTAGGACAAAGTTCGCAATCGAGATTAAGATTAGGAATCAGGATTGAGATCGTGCGTATGAAAATGGAATTGATTTAAGTTCATGGACCCGGCCCACATTCGCAATTTTAGCATCATCGCCCATATCGACCATGGGAAGACCACCCTCTCAGATCGTCTGTTGCATCGCACCGGCACGATCACAGCTCGCGAGATGCAAGACCAGTTGCTCGATTCCATGGATTTGGAACGTGAGCGCGGCATTACCATCAAAGCGCATCCGGTCACGATGTTGTATAAGGCGAACAATGGCGAATCCTACGAACTTAACCTGATCGACACTCCGGGACATGTGGACTTTTCCTACGAAGTGTCACGGAGTCTGAGCGCTTGCGAGGGCGCGTTGTTAATCATCGATGCCGCCCAAGGAGTCGAAGCCCAGACCGTCGCCAACGTTCACTTGGCGATGAAACAGAATCTCGAGATTATTCCTGTCATCAATAAGATCGATCTGCCGCATGCAAACGTCGCGCTGACCAAAACGCAGCTCGAAGATATTTTGGCGATCCCTGGCGACTCCGCGATTTTGGCCAGCGCCAAGGAAGGGATCGGGATCGACGAAATCCTTGAAGCCATCGTTCAACGCATTCCTCCGCCGGTGCCCACGGGAGAAAAGTCGCTGCAAGCGCTCGTTTTCGACTCGTACTTCGACACGTATAAAGGCGTCGTGACGCACGTCCGCGTTTTTAACGGCGAATTGAAAGCGGGAATCCAGGTGAAATTGCTTCATTCTGGGAAGAACGTCGAAATCAAGGAAGTCGGCAGCTTCAATCCCAAACCGTACGAACGCGAAAAGCTCGAAGTAGGCGAGACCGGCTACATCACCGCCAACATCAAAAGTCCGAAGGATGTGAAAATGGGCGACACCTTGACGGATGCGCGACACGCTTCGCCGGCGTTGCCTGGATTTCAGGAAATTCATCCGATGGTCTTCAGCGGGATTTATCCGATTAACACATCGGATTACGAGCACCTCAAAGCGAACCTAGCGAAGTTGCAGTTGAATGATTCCGCTTTCGTGTATCAACCCGAGAGCTCGGTGGCGCTCGGGTTCGGATTTCGCTGCGGCTTTCTCGGGCTGCTGCACTTGGAAATCGTCCAGGAGCGTCTCCGGCGCGAATATGGGATGGACATTATCGCGACGTACCCGAGCGTTATTTACAATGTGACGCTGACCAGTGGTGAACTTAAGGAAGTGGACAACCCCGCGTTTCTGCCTGAACCGAATTATATCGAGAAGATTGCCGAGCCGATGGTGAAAACGTTTGTGATTTGTCCAAACGAATACATCGGCGACATGATGGCGTTGATAGCGGAAAAGCGCGGCGCAGTCGATCACACTGAAACGCTCGACTCGCGGCGTGTCATGCTCACCAGCCGGATGCCGCTCAATGAAATCCTCATCGATTTTCACGATCGGATCAAAAGCATCACGCGCGGTTTCGGCTCGATGGACTACGAGTACGACGGTTACGCCGAGTCCGACATGGTCAAGCTTGACATGCTTGTGAACAGCGAAGCTGTCGATGCTTTTTCGTGCATCGTGCACCGGGACAAAGCGGAAACACGCGGGCGCGCCTTGGCGGCGAAACTGAAGGAAGTGATACCGCGGCAGCAATACGCCGTAGCCATTCAAGCGGCCATCGGCGGAAAGGTCATCGCGCGCGAAACGGTTAGCGCGCTGCGCAAGGACGTCACCGCTAAATGCTACGGCGGCGATATCACGCGAAAACGAAAGCTTTTGGAAAAACAGAAAGAGGGCAAGAAACGGATGAAATCATTCGGGTCAGTCCAAATTCCACAAGAAGCCTTTATCGAGGTGCTCAAGGCTTAAGCGCAAGCACGCAGTTAAAGCTGCCCCTCTCTCCATCCAACGAGGCCAATGGGGAGAGACCTCTCCGAAACAAAACTTCGCGCATTGAACCGATGAACCTGATTGGAGTATGCGAGACGGCGCCAGCATCTTGGAGTGCGGTGACGGAGTCTGCGCAGTCACCGCTTTGGGGTCCGCACTTCCAAGAGCGCTCGGCCGCTCGGAGACGCGTCCTAGACTGTCTCGCGCCAAAGCCGCGATTGCGCAGACTCCATCGCCGCACTCCAAGACCTGTCGGCGTTCGGATGCTGCGGTCCATGGGGAGGGAATGTTTTTGGCGATCAATGATTGGTTCACTTTTTGATGCCGGCAAGTGCGACACGACACCCTTTTCCCTCGCCCTATCGGATGGGGAGAGATGTCTCCGAAACACATTTTCGCGCATTGCATCCATGAACCGTTTGGCAGGACAGCGCGTCCCCGCCTCTCCTGCTCTTGGTGTACGCAAATGCTGGACATGCGGGACGCCTATCCTGCCGCGCAGGTTCATGGCGAGGGTTAGGGAGAGGGGCTCAGCGCCGCCATGATTCTCCGTTGGTTTTCTTCACGCACGGTGCGTCGCGCGTTAGATTTGTGCCGTCGATTGCGGAAATTGTTGAGTGCCCAACGGGACCTCTTGAGCGCTCAGGCGATCGCGTCCGTTGAATCAGCGATTGAGGAATTGCAACACGCGATTCGGCCGCGTGAAAGCAACGAAGCTATAGCAGCGCGCATGGCGCATTTGGAGTCGTCCGCCAATAGATGGTTGAAGACCTATCCAAATCCAGGCATGCGTGAAAACCTGGATGTCGTGCTGGTTGCTCTGGTCGTTGCGATGGGGATTCGGACGTTCTTTCTCCAGCCCATGGCCATTCCTACCGGTTCGATGCAGCCAACGCTCCATGGCATCACCGTGCGGAACTCAAACGATGATCCAAACGCTCGGATTCCCACAGGCGCGCGTCGAATAATGGATTCGTTCATCCGTGGAATTAGGTATTACCACATTACGGCAAAAGCCGACGGCCAACTCGAAGAAATCGAACCGGTCACGCGAATCTTCAAATTCATCAAGAAGCAACGCTTCAAACTCGGAGGCGAATGGCATGAGATTTGGCTTCCTCCAAGCACATTGCCCGCGCGCGAGGGAGTTCCGCCCGAGCAGCTATTATTCGCCCACGCTGGGATTCATCCTGGCCATGTTTATCGCAAAGGCGACGCCGTCATAAAGATGAAGGTCACGAGCGGTGACCGCTTGTTTGCCGATCGATTCACCTGCAACTTCCGGCGGCCCGCGCGCGGTGAAATAATTATTTTTTCGACGCAAGGAATTCTCGCCTTGCAACAAGGCACGCATTACATCAAGCGCTTGATCGGCTTGGGCGGCGAGACTGTCGAAATCGGCGCCGACCGTCATGTTGTTGTCAACGGCCAGAGACTCGATGCCTCAACGCCGCGCTTTGAAAACATTTATTCGTTTGAGGGGCCGCCACGCGAGAGTGAGTTTTCGGGACATGTCCCGATCGCCAGTGATCGTTCAACGGGCGTGGTTGTGCGCGAATCTACAGTTTACACGGCGCCGCCGAAGGATTATTTCGTCATGGGCGACAACACAATGAATAGCTACGACTCCAGGTATTGGGGAAGTTTTCCCCGGGAAAAGGTCATCGGCAAATGCGCCTTTGTCTTCTGGCCGATTTCTGCGCGTTTCGGTTGGGGAGTCCGGTGAGGCCAATAATTCCAATCTCCAAACTCGAAACTCGAAATCCGAAACAAATTCAAATGTCCGAAGGCAAAACTCAAAACACGGCGCCGCCAAGAGCGGAGCAAGGCCAGTCTCGGACGTTGGCCGGAATCTTATGAAGGCGGGTTTTCGAGTTTCGAATTTCGGATTGGGGATTAGGATTTGTTTCGGATTTCGGATTTCGGATTTCGAGTTTTCGACTAGCTGGCCCAACAGTACATCTCGACAGCTGGATCGATAGTAAGTTTATGCTCATCCTAAAATGGTTTCTCTCCCGCACGGTCCGTAAAGCCGTGGACCTGCGCCGGCATGTGCGAAAGCTTGTCAATGAGCAGCGCGACTTGCTTGGCAACGAAGCCATCGCCTCGATCACGCAATCTTGCGAGGAACTCACCAAAACGCTCGCGACAACCGCGGATAAAGAGGCCATCAAAGCGCAAATGGACCAATTGGTGACGGTCGCGGACAAATGCCTCAAGCCGTATCCCCATGGAGCCGCGCGAGAAAATATTAAGGAACTTTTCGTCGCGGCCACGGTGATCTTCGGCTTTACCACTTTCTTTTTCCAACTGACGAAAATCCCCACCGGGTCCATGCAGCCGACGCTTTATGGGATTACCGATCAAAACCTCAAGAAGGAACCCGTGGTTCAGATTCCTGGAGCGTTAAAGCGTTTTGCGTTGTTTTGGACGAAAGGCGTTTCGTACTGCCATGTAACGGCGCGGTCTGATGGAATGCTCGAAGAGGTGCGGCCGCCAAGGCTCGTTTTTCCGTTCGTGAAAATTCAGAAACTGCGTGTTGGAAATGAGTGGTACACGGTTTGGCTTCCGCCGGATCGTTTGGAAGAACGCGCCCGCATTAAAGCGCGCAATGGATTCCAAAGCGGCGACACATTCCGCAAAGGAGACGACATCATTCGATTGAAGGTCGTCAGCGGCGATCATCTGCTCGTGGACCGCTTTACTTACAACTTTCGACGGCCCGAAAGAGGCGAGATTATTGTGTTCAAAACAAAGGGAATTTCTGCGCTGGCGCAGGATCAATTATACATTAAGCGGCTCGTCGCGTTGCCCGGTGAGAAAGTCCGCATCGGAAATGACCAGCACCTGATTATTAACGAACAGCGCCTCGACGCTGCCACACCGCGTTTTGAAAATGTTTACACATTTTCATCGGCCCCGTGTGACGGTTGTTATTTTGGCCAGGTGAATCAGTCCGTCGCAAACCGGATCAGCGGCGCCTATTTGGCTCCTCTCTTCCAGGACGAAACGCAGTCTCAGATGGTGGAGCCGCGTCATTATCTGGCGATGGGTGATAACACGCTGAACAGTTTCGATTCGCGCGCTTGGGGCGGTTTGCCGCAGAAAAATGTGATTGGCAAATGCTGGTTCATTTACTGGCCGTTCACCGAACGATTCGGTTGGGGGACACGTTAACCGTCTTTTGCGCGAAGTTTTTTTGCGCGCATCGCGCCCATGAACGCGGTAGGACAGCGCGTCCCGCCTGTCCTGTCGTGCTCGCAGTGTGGGCAAATGCTACACAGGCGGGACGCCTATCCTGCGACGCCGGTTCATTGGGCGGAATTGCTGCAATTGCTGCGCGCTTTGACCGAAATCCACGCGTAAGAGAATCGATTCCAAAGTAGAAGACCGCGAATGAACGTGAAGAGACGCGAATCCCGAGAGGGTCAAGCTCGCACCGCCGTTTGCCACACCTTGTCGATAACGCCTCTCGAAAACGCCAATCGACTCGAAGCCCATTTGTATTCGCGTTCATTCGCGTCTATTCGCGGTTTAATTTTCTTATCCGTGGTTCAGGGTTTAATTTCGGGGCTTGACGAAAAAATCCAAAGCTGTCCAAATGCTCGAGCCTCCAAAAAAGTCCCGGGCAAGTTGACAGACTAGGAATTTGTCCTATGGTTTGCGGGTAAAATTTGGCCTTATTTTGGACTTCCAGCAAAGCAGGTAGAAATTTTGCCTAGCATAAGTTGAGCCGCGTCTCTTTTTTGGGGTCCATTTGGAAACCCATTCAATGATGGCGAGCACGACATTGTCTGACGCGTGAATTATCTGGATTTGTGCCCAAGCTGAGACAATTAGAAGAACACGAAAAGCTATGTGAATTGGTGAATAAGATGTGAATAACTTTTTTTCTCCTACTTTTTTTCTTGCATGAAAAATGAAAAATCTCTATTCCTACGCGCAATGCACAAAAAACATGTCCAAGCTCCGACAGATATGCGAATGAATAGTCACCCCCAAAAAATCATGAATAGAACCTTTAAACACCCTTCAGGGACACGCCATGGCGCTAGTGGGCTATGGGGTTTGTTTGTTGCACTATTGTGTACACTCGGGATGGCGTTGCCCGCAGGAGCGCAGACCTCCGCAAACTATGCGGTAGTATCCCAGTCGCTAGCGAGCGAGAGCTGTCCCAATCAGGCAATTGACCCTGGCGAAACTCTGACATACGTATTCGTATTCAAGAAAACCACAGACGGCACGCACCAAGAAGTTCAGGCCGACTTGCTTGCCAGTGGGAATGTCGATTTTCAGATTAGTAAGACATCCCCTAGCAGTAATGTTTCAAAGGATGGGCAATATACGGCAACGATTACGTTTAGGGCTAAGGGAGCGTGCGCCGATCCGGCTGGCCTTGTGGCCACCCTTCGAGTTTCAAGAGCGGATGGAAGCTCGCGGACATCGGAAGACTTGGTCTTCGGCGCACTCCCACTCGGTGAGACTGTCACCACGACCTACACCTTCTCTAATACGAATCCCATCACGATTCGCGACAACAACACGGCCACGCCGTATCCGTCCACTATATCCGCCTCAGGCATTCCAAATGTGTCTGGCAACGGTGGGGACCGAGTGAAACGAATCGAGGTTACGCTTAATAATGTAACCCATGCTTTTAGCCGAGATATCAATGCTCTGTTGGTTGGTCCGACTGGAAAAAAAGTGGTTTTGATGCGGGAAGCGGGCGGTGCTACTCTTGCTACGGCACTAATTAGCGATGCAAACCTTACCTTTGCCGAAGCGGGTTCCGCAATGCTGCCTGCAAACGGGAAGATAACTTCCGGGACCTACAAGCCGAGCGATTACGCAACCGGCGACTTCCCCTCCGGTGCGCCCGCTGGACCCTATAATACGCAAAATCTCAACACCGCTTTCGCGGATGTGGACGGGAATGGGACCTGGCAGCTATTTGTCTCCGACGATCAGGCGGGCGATGCCGGTCAGATCGCCGGTGGCTGGACGCTGAAGCTAATTACCACCAAGGTCGTTTGCTGCGGAGTTGGCCAGACGGATCCGGTGATTACTCAGGGTACCGCCGCAAATACTAAGAAGCCCGGAATTGGTGGCGTCACCATTAATGAGGACGTCGAAAACACGGTCGTTCCATTCTCCGTTGATGATCTGGAAACTGCCGTCGGCAGTCTTACGGTGACTGCAACGTCTGGTAACACCGACCTCGTGCTGAGTTCCGAACTCGCCATCGAAGGTGGTGCCTCTGGCGAAAACAAATCGCTGAAGATAAAGAAGCTCGTCGCCAACAAATTCGGAACAGCCCCAATTACCGTTAACGTCACAGATGGAAGCGGGCGTTCGAAAAGCGCAACATTTACTCTTACGGTGAACTCGGTAAACGATGCTCCTACATTCCCTACGACCGTGGGGGGAGGTCGAAATCAGTCGCTGAATCGCGGCGCCAGGACGCCGGCGCTTGCCTTCACCGTCGGCGACGTGGAGGACGATCCAGCAAACCTAGTCGTAACGGCCACTGCGGTAAACTCGGGTATCAGCCCGACAACGGACGATCCGGTCGTGCCGAACTCGAACATATTCCTTAGCGGCACAGGCGCCAATCGAACAGTAACTGTTATTCCTAGGATCGAGGGAGCGAGCGCACCTGCGGCCCAGGCGACCATTACGCTTAAAGTTCGCGATTCAAACGGATCGGAAGCCACAGCGGCGTTCATAGTAAAATTCGAAGCTGAAGCGCCAAATCCGGCCAATCCCTCCGGGGAACCCACTATTTCGCCCATCAATGATGTAACCACAAACGAGGATACCGCGAGCACGGCAGCGTTTACCATTCGTCCGGGAAGCGGCTCCTCTACGTCGGCTGACAACTTAACGGTGACTCGGTCGGTAACTGCATTGAGCGGCGACACCGATTTGCTTCCAGTAGCGAACATTGCCCTTGGCGGTTCGGGCACCGAGAGGACAGTCACCATGACACCGGCTGCAAATAAAACAGGCTCGGTCACGGTCTTGATTACTGTGACAGACGGCACCAAGGCAAATGCCAGTGCCAATGCGCGATCGGCGCAGTTTACACTCAATGTCTCAGCGGTGAATGACCAACCGACTATTACGGCAATCTCAAATCAAACCATTAATGAAGATACGCAGACTGGCGATATAGCGTTTACGATTGGCGACATCGAGACTTCTAATCTGTCCGACTTTGTCGCAAACGCCGGAAGCGGCAAGCGCGTTACGGTCTCATCTTCCAATACCACATTGGTCCCGAACGCCGTCCAAACCTCAGGTGATCTGCCGTCCACCGGCGGAATTAAGATCGGGGGAACCGGCGCTAATCGGACCGTGACACTGCGGCCAGCGGCAGATCAGTTTGGACGGGCAACAATTACAGTGACCATTAATGATAACTCAGGCGGTGATACCGCGACCGCTACAAGTTCATTTATTTTGACAGTTGAAGCGGTGAATGATGCTCCAACTCTGGTTGCTGTGAAAAGGCTGACGCCTACGGTCGCTGCGGACCAGTCCAGTCTTCCCGGAAATTCGACGGACGAACCAGTCTTGGTGACAATCGACGAAAATGATCCGGCCCGGGTAGATGTTGAAGAACAAATCCAAGTTATCGGCATAAGCGCTGGACCAACGACCGCCGGCGCTAGCGAATCTGACCAAACGGTCACGATCACGGCGACGCACAACAACTCGGACCTGATTACGAGCCTGAGCGTCGATCCCGCCTCCCTCACAAATCCAAACACAACAGCCACTATCAAGTACAAAGTCGGAAAGAATAAATTTGGTGAGGCTGTGATTACTCTGACCGCAACGGACAATGGATCTGGCGGTGTCAACAGTACGGTGAGAAAGTTTAAGCTCCGCGTAACCGAAATAAATGATCAGCCAACGCTGGCCGCAATAGCGAATCAGACCGTCCCGGCCGGGCAAGGTATTTCAGTGCCGATCACATTAACCGACGTGGAGACAACAGCAGCAAGAATGATCTCCGTGACGAAGACATCCAGCAACACCGCCGTTGCGGAGGATAGTAACGTCATTCTCGACGTGATAAACTCGAGAGTAACCATCGTCACCAAATCAAACGCTGCCTTGAACGCCACAAGCACTATCAGTCTCAAATTCAGAGATAGGGGTTCCAAGGATGATGCAACAACTGGAGGCCTTGAAACAGCCACGCAGACGTTCGTCGTAACGATTACAGCGGCCACACCGGAGAACAATGCTCCAACGGCAACGATCAACCCATCAAGCCGGACAATTCTCGAGGACGGATTAGCAACGGCAGACATTACGGTTGCCGATGCTCAAGACGCAAGTGCTGTAACTCTCAGCGGAACTTCAAGTGATACGTCAATCGTTCCAAATGGAAACATATTGTTTGGCGGCACGGGCGGCAGCAGGACGATGGCGGTTGTTCCGCTCCCGGATAAATCAGGTTCGGTGACGATTACAGTGGTTGCCACCGACGGCGGAATTACCGTTGGCGGAAATGCTGGACAGAATAAACTCTCGTCCGCACCTCAGACGTTTACACTCTCGATCTCGCCGGTCGAAGATACACCGACGATCAGTTTGGTCGACGCTGGGCCAGTGACCGTTGACGAGGATACCAACCCCGTCAAGATTGGGGACAATTTGGTTCGTATCAATGTAAGTGACGCGGAGACATCGGCTGACGCTCTTGTGGTTACGGCGGCTTCATCAAACACAACCATTGTTCCGAATGCGAACATTACGATCTCCACAACGGGAGGCCAGCGCACTGCAACCATTGTCCCCGTGGCCAATCTAAGCGGCGAGACAACGATCACATTCACCGTAAAGGATTCCGCGAACACAACCGTAAATGCGCCTGGCTTTATCGTTTTGGTGCGCTCGATAAATGACCCACCGGGACTTGCGGATATAAGCAACAGCACGATCGATGAGGATGCAGGAACGACGACGCCTATCACCGTGCAACTGACAGGATTGACAGCTGGCGGCGGTGAAACAGGTCAGACGCTTACGATCACTGCAAGTGCCACACCCGCCACGCTCATTGTGCCAGCATCCATCACGGTCACGCCCAATTCAATCAATGTAACCGATGCTAGCACAAGCTCATCGGCTAGCGTAAGCTTCAAGACCTTTCCCGATCAATTCGGCACTGCTGAATTCACAATCAACGTTACTGATAACGGCACAAGTGAGAGTGGAAATCGTGGTGCCATCACGTCGGCTGCGCAGGCGAAAACGACGACAAAGAAGTTTCAGGTTGTGATTAATCCGGTTAACGATGCCCCGACGATTAACCCAATTGCAAACCTGACCATTAACCAAGACAGTGTTAGCGCGCCCATCCCAGTCACCGTCCTCGATAAGGAAAATGAATCGCGTGCGGATCAACTGGTGGTTAGCTTCTCTTCATCCAACACGGCTCTCGTTCCCAACACCACCGAGAACCTTCAGCCTACAGGCAGCGGCAATAATCGCGGTGTGATTATTAAGCCGCTAGCGGGTGCCGCAGGAGAAGCAGATATCACCGTCAAAGTCACTGACACCGGCATCAGCTCCGGCGCGGGAGTCCTAAGCGGGAGCCTTACCTTTAAGGTAACGGTAATTGCCGGCCAGAAGCCGACGATCACCTCCATTGCGGCTCAAACCATCAAAGTGAATGAAGACACCCCCGTGATTTCAGTGACAGTGAATGATGCGCAAACTCCCGCCGCGAACCTGACCGTTACTGCCGCCTCGGATAATACGAATTTGGTACCAACTGGAAACATTCAATTCGGTGGAGGCGGTTCCACAAGGCAATTCATCATTCGACCCGCTGCCAACCAGTCGGGGACAGCCAATATCACGATTACGGTGCGCGACGCTGACGGTAACGTTGCTGAGTCGAAGTTTAAACTCACAGTGCTCGGACAGGCACCTACGATCAGCGCGATTGCCGATCAGACCGTGAAAAAGAATGGTACCACCGGAGCGATTGCGTTTAGCGTTAATGATGCTGAAACCTTCCCGGGCTTTTTGACCGTGGCAGCCAGCTCGTCGAACCAAGCATTTGTGCCAAACTCAAAGGTGGTGCTCGGTGGCAGTGGCCCGAATCGTACTGTCACTGTGGCCCCAGCGGCCGACCAGGAAGAGGGTACGACCACTATTACGCTGTCTGTTACAGATGGTGAAGGACAGACCGTTACGCGCACATTCGTCGTAGCGACACCTGCGCCTACCAATAATGCTCCGACAATCTCCTCGATTCCTAACCAAACCGCCCAGAAAGACCAGCCAAGTTCGCTAATTCCGTTCACAATCTCCGATACTGAGACTGCTGTAGGGTCGCTGATAGTGACGGCCTCGTCGTCAAGCCAAGAAGTTCTGCCAAACGGTAACATCTTCCTGGGTGGAAGTGGCGGCAGCCGTACGGCCTTGATTTCAGCCGGTAAGGAGGGAACATCTACAATTACCATCACCGTCACTGATACAGGTCCAGGCGCTGCTAAGTCGGCTAGCACCTCGTTCCTGCTTACTGTTTCGGCGAACGTGGCTCCAACTATCTCGGCGATTGGCGCGCAAAGCACCGATAAGAACAAAGCAACGGCAGCTGTCTCGTTCACCGTTGGTGATACAGAGACTGCAGCTGGGTCGCTCACGGTGGCTGGCGCCTCGAGCAATGAAACCCTAGCGCCAAATGCGAACATCTCGGTCAGCGGTAGTGGCGCGACGCGCAGCGTAGTCGTAACCCCTGCCAATAATCAAGTTGGGACGGCTTCGATTACACTGACAGTCACCGATGGCGGTGGCTTAAAGGCAAGCACGAGCTTCACGCTCACGGTGAAGGAAACGGCCGCTGCGAAGGGCGACTTCGATGGCGACGGTGCGGCGGATGTTGTCTTTCAAGACGACTCCGGATTCGTTGCGGCCTGGCTGATGAATGGAGCGAATCTCAAGCAGGCGAGCTTCCTCGTCCCGAGCAACATTGGCGATACGAATTATCGCATCGCTGCAACAGGTGACTTCAATCGTGATGGCCAGGAAGACATACTCTTCCAACACACAGATGGTACGCTAGCCGTCTGGTTTATGACTGGCACGCTGCAGACAAGTGCCGAACTGATCACGCCAAGCAAACCGGGCGATCCCAACTGGCGCGCCGTCGCATCAGGAGACATTAACGGTGATGGCAGCGCTGACATTGTCCTGCAACATAACAATGGCACCTTAGGAGTCTGGTTCCTTAACGGCACCACACTAACCTCGGGCGCGCTTCTGACACCTAGCAGCCTCGGTGATGCAGGTTGGAAAATTGTCGGACTCGGCGACTTTAACTCCGACGGCAAACTGGACCTTGCATTGCAGTACACCAATGGCACACTCGGTGTCTGGTACTTGAATGGTACGACATTGACGTCAGCGACGCTAATGACGCCTTCGAGCACCGGCGACGCCAACTGGCGCGTCGTAGGTGTTGCTGATCGGAATGGCGACGGCAAGCCCGACCTGCTTGTGCAGCACTCCAATTACACAATTGGTGTGTGGTACATGAACGGAGTGACGTTGAGCTCAGCGGCGCTGATCAATCCGTCCAACTCCGGCGCCACATGGAGAATTGTATCTCCTAAGTAACCGCACTTTAGCTTAATCACAGCCACCCTGAGCAAAAGCTCAGGGTGGCTTTTTGCCTTCCGGAAAAGCACGCCTTAGCATCTGGGGGCCTGTGAAACGGGTACGATTAGAAATTCGAGCGCGAAGGAATCTGTTGAATGGCTTTTGAATCAGTTTGAAGCCTCGCATGTTTCTGAAGGAGAGTGGCGGCATAAGCCTCAGGAGTGGGCTAATGAGATGGAAAACGAAATCACCTCCGAAATACTCTTGCGCCTGCACCGGGATGGAGGCATTCAAACATAGCTCTGCCCGGATCAGCACATAATTCTAAATGCATTTGGAGGGATACTCAGCAACCGCTGCACGATCGTTTTTATGACACTCATGGATCCATTGAGTGCCAGGAACTCATTGCTTTTACAGGAGCGCTTTAATTGGAAAGACTTCGAAGGTCAACTTAGTGCCTATTGTCAGCCGGAGCACCTCTGGATATGTCGGATTATCTCATCCCTTCGATGACAGGAGGTCTCCGGTCGGGTGCTGATCGCGAGCTTCAGGAAGGAGGCCGTCTCCAGCAAGCAACATATCCAGAAAGCGAGAGAATTTGCAAAATTGCTTGATTGGACATGTGTGCAGGCGTGATTCGATCAGCATTTTTGATTCTTGCAACTTGCTGTTCCGATAAGCCATAAAGAATTTGTGAGCAAGAGGCGGCGAAAGAGCATGGCGCAACGCGTAGGCGCCTCCGAGAGCGTTCCCCCAGATGACTTGCGCGCCCTCCGTTCGACCGGGGTTGGTCAGGACGGGTTACCGATTCGATTTGCGTTCCGATTCTGTGTGCCAGCGAAGTCCACGATTAAGCAGATAGCATTCATATTGGGGCTGAGCTGCGCGCTAGGGATATCATTCAACCGACTAAACCCGTTGGGAATTAAATCGCCTGCTGGTGGTGGCGCAGAGACTGGAGGCAACGATGGCGGCGCCGCCCCGCGCAAAGGCGAAACGAGTTCCGAACGTCATTCTTTTCAGAATTTATCCGCAGCTTCGGCGGCATCGTCAGCATTCGCTGGGCAAATCGGCAACGCTGGCCAATCAACGGCGCATTTCTCTGTCCCCATTGTGAATTGGAAGGAGGTCAAGCTGCTTCTGCACAACACGCAAGTCGTGCTGGTCGATGCGCAGTCGAAACACACGTTTGACTCAAACCACCTTCGCGGCGCTGTCTCGTTGCCGGCCAGTTCAAGTGAGCAACAGTTGCAGACCTTTGCGGCAACCTATGGATTCAGGACGCCGCTCGTCCTTTACGATGGATCGTCCAATTTCAATGCGCTAACAAGCCTTACGGAACAGCTGGTCTCCAGAGGATTTCGCTCGGTTAGAGTGATGACCAACCCGCTGGCCTCGTTAGTCGATCCGCCTCCTGTAGCCGCACAGCATCGGCCACCAATTCCTGAATCATCCGTCCCTCAAGTTTCGTCTGTGTTGCCGCAACCTATTTCTTGGACTAACGCTAAACCTCTCATCGCCAGTGGCAGGGCTCTTCTGGTCGATGCCCGACCCAAGCCAAGCTACGACGCGGGTCACATTCCAGGTGCGGTCTCCCTGCCAATTGAGAGCAATGAGGAAGCATATGCAGCCTTCACGCGGACCCATGGGACGAACGCATCACTGGTGATCTACTGCTCCGGCCAGAGCTGCTCGCGATCGAAAGCGTTGGCTGATCGATTGATCCAACAGTATGGTTACCGCTCCGTGCAATACATGTCTGGCGGCTATGTGGAGTGGCAACAATCCGAGTTAGCAACACCGAAACCGGGGATTTAGCGTGGCTCTTTCAGTGATCGATAATGGGAAGACCGTTGTGCGTGTCGTGCTCGGCTCACTTCTGTTGTGGGCCGCCGTCTCCAAGACTGCCAATCCCACAGAATTCCTGGCGGCGATTTATGCCTACCAGTTGCCTTTGCCGCGCACCCTGCTTCAACTCGTGGCGATGATATTGCCATGGACCGAATTGATTTGCGGATTTCTACTTCTGATGGAGAAGTGGACCGAGTCCGCATTGGTCTGCATATGCGCGTTGATGCTGGTGTTCCTCATTGCGACCGGTCAAGCTTGGGTGCGGGGTCTTACTATCTCCTGCGGCTGCTTTGACTTGCGCATCTTTGGAGTGCAACAGAGTGAATCTGCTCTAATCAAGTTCGTCGAGTCAGTTGGGTTTGCATTCTTTCGAAACTTGGTCCTGACTGCTATGGCTTTTTTCCTCCTCAACCGAGCGTCGCGCGCAACTTGATCGACCAGCCCCTCGAGGTTCGACTTCTTCCCGATTTGTTCGAGGTCGCAATTTTCGCGCGATTCGCTCTTCTATTCGTGTCTGGCTTGCTGGTCTGGCAGATGAGAGAGCAACAATTCGTTGCTCAAAGGCTGGCGGGCGGCGACAAAGACAGCGCGGCTGAATCCAGGATGCTTCCCTCGTGAACTCCAATCCAAAGGGAATTCCTCGTGGTTGGGTTGAGTCTGGGGGACGTAAACGTGAGCAAAATGGTCTTTCAAGCTTCTCCAGACCCAATTCCTGGTCGGACGGCAACCGCTTCCCAAAATCGATTGTGACAGATCGCCCTTGTTCTCTGGGACCGGGTTGATGAGTGGTTCGTCGCCGAAAGACACGCAGGTTTCAAGAAATAGCAACCGGCTGCAATGATCGCTCAAGAATTTCAGCGCATTCCCAGGATCCTTAAGATGGTACAACAAACCATAGCTATGAACGACGTCGAACGGCGCGTGAGTCAACGGGACCGGGTTATCCATATCCAAAAGCGAGACCTCCACTTGTGGGTAACGCTGACGCAGGTAGGCCAAGTTTTCTGGCCGGACTTCCGTCACCGTGACGGAGCAATCTCGATCCAGGTAATAATGGGTGTGATCTCCAATGCCAGCGCCGACTTCGAGAACCGACGCCCCTCGAACATCGATTCGAAGGCTAGCCAAATGCTCCAATCGTCGCGCGGTGTGCCGAAGGTAGCTCCATGAGTGAAATACGGCCTCTGCTCGGGCGTCCGAGCTGACAGCCGCTAATCGACGACCAAGGCGATTGAGCAGATTAACTGAGCTCATATCCACTCAAAAGCCGTGGGCTTACGATGGAGAACTCCGCAGCTCAGCTGTTTTACGCAAGTTTTGTCGCAAACATCTATCATTCACTGTGCCAGCGCGGTGAAATCAGCCAGTAATTCCGCGCGTCCGGTTAAAGAAGTAACCGTCACCAAACGCTCGGCGCAAGAAAAAAGGCCCTTTAAGTAGTTTCGCGTTCCGCCGATGCATTCGGCTACACGACCTGCCTTTCCCCAATGGGCTATTTCCCAATTGCCTTCTTGATGGCGTTCACCGTGAGCTCGGCGCGGTAATCGATGATGCGCTTGCCCATCTCAATCGTTTTCTCGGCCGGTGCGAGAGCAACGCCGTTGATCGAGAATTTGCCCTTTGCGATCCGTTGCTTCATGCGCGCTGTCGTTGGATCGACCGCCATCAGCATGGCCGTCATTCCGAAGTCGTCATGATGCCCTTCGTCGGCCTGGCGAATGCCTTGCGCTTCGAGCCACTTCGTCACCGCGGTGAAATCGTAATACTCGGGGATGAAATGGATTGAGGTCTTGCCGCCGCGCCATTTGGCGGAAAGCTCCGCGGCGACTTCCTTCATTCCGGCCTGATTGCCGCCGCTGTCGCCGACGAAAATGATATGCTCGAATCCGTGCGTGCGAAGGCTGGCCGCAATATCCGTCAGCAAACGTTTGAACGTGTCCTGGCTGACGCTAATCGTGCTGGGATAACGCATATGTTCCGTTGGCGGATCAATGTTGCCTTCGGGCACAAACGCGACGATAGGCGCGACCAAGGCATTGCCTAACTTCCGAGCAATGGCCTCGGTTGTGGCGCGAAGGACATAGTTGTGTTTGCCGGCTGCCAGATATGGACCGTTCATCTCGACTCCACCCGTAGCGACAATCACGGTCTTTTTGCCCGAACGCATGGCATCGCGAACTTCGATCCAGGTCAATTCTTCGATGAAGACAGAATCCAGCGCGTCTATGGGCCGCGGCATGTTCGGATCCGGTGAAACCGCCGAAGGTGCGGAGGCCAAGGTTGGCGCGGCCGGTTTTGGGGTTTCCTTTTGTTGGGCTTGACAAAAGGTGATCAGAAGAATAGCTGGTGCCATGAGCAGAGCGAAATGTTTCATAGTCAGATTGTCAGTTCGAACGCGAGCGTGTCAGTCCTGATGTTTCTCCAGCGCCGCCATCATCCTCACGCCTCGATTCCGTAGGCCTTGATTTTGTTGTAAAGCCTTTGGCGTCCAATGCCGAGGCGTTTGGCCGTTTCGAGCTTATTGCCGCCGGTCCCTTTCAACAACTGAATGATTGTATTTCGCTCCATCCCTTCCAGAAGGGTTAGATCAGTGTCATCTTGAGTGGCGGCAGCGATACTGAAATTGTGCTGATGCGGTAGTAGAGCTCTTGGCGCAACTTCCCTTCTTTGATGGCTTCCTCGACCGACCGGTTCGTGGCGGCGATGACTCGGCAATCCGCCTGATAGCTTGTTCTCCCGCCAACCGGCCGGTATTCCTTTTCATGCAATACGCGCAGCAATTTGCTCTGCGTATCGACAGGCATCTCGGCCAGTTCGTCCAAGAGCAGCGTGACGCCTTCTGCGTTTGACTGACCCGAAAAGTTCGCTTTCGATAAGCTCGCGTGGCAGAGCCGCACAATTGATTTTGATAAATGGGCCTTTTGACCGCGGACTCAGCGCATGGATGAGGTCCGCGATCACTTCTTTGCCCGTGCCGCTCTCGCCAGTGATCAGGATCGATACATCACTGGGCGCCACTCGCTCGACCGTGCGCACCACCGCCTTCATGACAGCGCTTTGAAATACAGGCGAAGAGCGGCCGCTCATCGTGGAGAGCGCCTGGCGCAACGAACTCGTCTGCTCCGTCAGGTGTTTGTGCTCCAGGGCTCGTTCGACTGAGAGCAACAACGATTTGTGATCAAAGGGTTTCTTCTGAAAATCGTAAGCGCCCAACTTGGTGGCGCTGACTGCGGCGTCGAGCGTGGCGTGGCCCGTCAACATAATCACTTCGGTTTGCGGCCATTGTTTCTTGATTTGAGGGAGCAATTCTAGCCCGTCTGCGTCCGGCAATTTCAGATCCAGCAAGATAACTTCGGGTTGTGGCCCCGTGAACAACCCCATGAGCGCGGCCGCATCCGCCACTTGTGTCACCTCGTAACCGGCTTTGCTAAGAAATGTGGTGAGCAGAGACCGAATGCCCGGCTCGTCATCTACCACCATGATTTTTGCACTCATAACGTTCTTTTACTCTCCGAGGCGCAAGCCTGGATAAAACTCCGGAACAATTCCAAAAACTCGGGATGCCGCTCAATCAACCGTTCCGGATGAAATTGAACCGCGAGCAAGTAAGGCGACAGCTGCTTGTCCGTGGCGCGCAACTCTGCTGCTTCGATGATTCCATCCGCGCTGACTGCCGTTGCCGCGAAGGGCGCCGCCAGCCGGTCGATCGCCTGATGGTGAGAACTGTTGACACCGAGCGTCTCTTTGCCAAATACCTGCCAAAGCAACGAGTCCGGAAACACGCGAATGTCGTGAACGATTTGATCCTTCAAATCCGAACGGCTGTGATTGAGCGCTTTGGGTTTTTGACGCGCGATGTCCATGAACAAAGTTCCGCCAAAGGCGACATTCAAAATCTGTTGTCCGCGGCAAATGGCCAGCAATGGCTTCCGCCGACGCACGACTTCTCGTATCAGCAGCAGCTCCGTCAGATCGCGAATCGGATCCACCTCGCTAATCGTTTCGCGCAACCGCGCCGAAACCTTGCGGGTGTGGATCCCGGGCTGAATATCATCGCCACCGGTCAATAACACCCCGCCGCATCGCCGCACCGATTCGGCGATCAATTCCGCCGATGGTGTGCAAGAGAGAATCCACGGAATCCCGCCTGCGGCCGCGACAGCCCTCGGATACGCGTCCGAAAGGCTGACCGCGTAATCGTAGAATTCCACACCGCTTCGCTGCGTGCTGGGCGAGATCAAAATCAACGGCGCGGATTTCATCGATTGGATTTCAGAATATCGTACCTGGATACCGTTCTATAATGCTGTTTTTAACGCGTTGCTCTTCTTCCGGACGGAGCAAGCGGCGCCCGATGCGCCGCCGAACGCCATCCAGCAATTCAAGCCAGTCCCCGAGGGGCGGTTGGTCTAAAGCTTCCCATCGATCGTAACGCCGCTCGCGGACATAAAACTTCCATTGATCTCCAATTCTTTGCGCATACACTTCCCGCTTGGTTCCCGCTTCAGTTCTTCCTTTCCAGCTTATTTCTGCCTTCCCCATATGATTTCAATCCGGCAGATCAACGCTCGCCACGGCCAGCGCCGCGATTCCTTCGGCGCGCCCGACAAATCCCAGATGCTCGTTAGTCGTCGCCTTGATGCCGATCCGCTTTACATTGACGCCCAGAGCGAGCGCAATGTTTTCCTTCATTGCGGCCACGTGCGGTGACACCTTTGGTTCTTCAGCCATAATTGTGGCATCGATGTTGACAATCGCGCCTTGCCGAAATTTAACCTGCCGAGCTGCTTCCTCCAAAAATGTCTTGCTCGGCGCGCCTTGCCAGCGCGGATCGGTGTTGGGGAAAAAATGGCCAATATCACTCTCCCCTAACGCGCCCAACAGTGCGTCGCACACCGCATGCATGAGAACATCCGCATCGGAATGACCCTCCAGGCCTTTGGGATGCGCAATTTCAACACCACCGAGAATGAGCTTTCGACCCTCGACCAATCGGTGGACATCATAACCAATCCCGACATGGTTCATGAATGAAAGTATATTTCGGTCCGCAAAGGCAGCCAGCAAATTATCATTATCTTCGAAGCATTTTGGACAATCGTTACAAGGCCCGACGAATTCTTGTTGCCGAATTTCTTCAGCACGGGCAATGGGAAAATCGTTTCCTTCCCTGCGGCGTTCACCATGTCACAATAATGCAAAACGTTGTGGATGCAACTATCCGGCTTTTTGCCCCTTTTGCCACGCATCAGGAGAATCCTGACTTCGAAATCAGGCTTTCCTCGCATGACAACGCGCGCGCCGACTCTTACATTTCCCACATTTCCCAAAACATGCTCTAATTGAAATTGACACGCGTGATCGGTAGCATCTGCTCATGCGCCCGATTAACCGCCGCAGTTTTCTGAGGTTTGCGCCGCCTTGGGCTGCTGCCTCGAAGTCCCTCGCCGATGTGTTGGCGAACGAACCGGCGGGCAAAGCGCCGATCATCGATACGCACATGCACGTTTGGAGTGGCGATCTGGACCGGTATCCGCTGGCGCATCCGTACGATGCTCGTTTCAAACCGCCGCCCATCGCTGCGACTGTCGAACTTCTTTTGCAAGAGATGGAGCAATTCGGCATGAGCCACTGCGTGCTGGTGCAGACCATCAGCCACGGCTGGGACAATCGGTATCTGGTCCAATGTGTCAAACGGGACCCGAAGCGGTTTCGCGGCCATGGGTTGATCGATCCAACCGATCCGAAAGTTGCCGAGAAGCTTGAATTCTGGATTCGCCAGCACGGGTTGGCCGGAATGCGCTTCAGCCCGATTTATTATGAAGGGAAAGATGATTGGCTCAACGCTCGTTCAAGCCGGGCCCTTTGGGAAAAAGCGGACGAACTTGGCGCTGTCTTCAATTTTTTTATTGCCACTCCGCAACTGCCGAAACTCGAAGGGATGGTGCGTGACTTTCCACGCGTCCCTGTTGTCATCGATCACTTGGCGCGCATCGACCTCAAAGCCGCCGACCCCACCCCCGAGTTTGCGAAATTGCTGGCCCTGGCGCGTTACCCAAACGTATGGACCAAAGTTTCCGAACTCAGCGTGATCTCGGCTTCGGGGAAATATCCCTATGCCGATACTTTTCGGTGGGTTCAACGGCTTTATGAATCCTTCGGTCCGGATCGTCTGCTTTGGGGAACCGGTTTCCCAGGCGCGACGCGCGGTCAAGCAGGCCGCCCGTCACTGACGAATGAACTGAACCTCGTGCGAGAGGAGATTCCGTTCTTCACCGCGCAGGATCGCGAGAAAATCCTCGGACGCAACGCGGCGAAGTTGTGGCGCTTTGAAAACGCTTAAGCCGCAGAGACCGTGATCCGTCTGCGACTCCGCGTCCATTCTTGCCGGAAACCAATTTGCCCTGTTTTTTCTTTCCAAACAGAGAAAGGCGGGAGAAACACGGGAAACCATTGTCTTGCGTGACTGCCAGGCTCGTCTTGGGATCCTCCTATGAAGACGTTAACCGTTCGATTGCCGGATTCGCTCGTCGCCGAGATCGAGCAGGAGTCCCAAGCGCGGCGCGTCTCGAAATCCGATGTGATGCGGGAACGTTTGCGTCAGCCGCAGGGCTTGTCCGCAAAGGCCGGCAGCATGCAGGAATTGATTGGCCACATCTTGAATCGCAGTTGGCAAGCGAAGGTGACCCCTCGCCCTCGCCGGTTCCCCTCGGCGAAGAATCAAAAACTGGCGGAGATCATCCGTGCCCAAAAGCTGCATCGTTGACAGTGGTGTGCTGGTCGCGCTCCTCGATTTGCGTGAAGAGCGCCATGTCTGGGCGCGGGAGACGCTCTCTCGCCAGCCTCTGCCGTGGTTCACGTGTGAATCTGTCCTGTCCGAAGCCTTGTTTCTCTTGGACGAACCGCACGCGCGTGCGCTTGATGAGCTCGTTCGACGACAACACTTACGGATCGCGTTGGACTTGGTCGATGAATTGTCCGCAGTGCCCGACTTGCGAATGAAATACGCCAGCGTGCCAATGAGCCTGGCTGACGCCTGCCTTGTGCGAATGAGCCAGACTTTGCCGGATCGAGTGGTGGTAACGACTGACTCTGATTTGCGCATTTATCGAAGGCACAGCAGGCAGGTCGTGCCTTGTCTGATGCCTTGAAACTGGAAACGACTAAGCCTCGCTCACAGTTTTTTCACCGCATCACCGACACGGATCACGCCAGGGCGGATTACTTTCGCGTTGATCCCGCGCAACTGAAGTTCTCTTCCCGCCGGTGAATTGACGAAGTTTAGCGCGTCTTCTCCAAAACGTTGTTTGAATTTCCGGCAGCCCGTGTGCGGCGGGCTCGTAACTTGGATAACAGCTGATCCCACCGCCAGTTGTGTCCCGGGAGGCGCGTTCGTTTTGCTCAAATCCAACTCGATGTACAGTTGGTCTCCCGCGAGCGGCCAGCGCTCTTTCTGTGGCGCGAGCAAGGCAATCGCTCGCGTATTCATGATCGTGAGCTGCATGTCCCGCGCCGGCTCATCCTCGAGAGCGATCGAACTGTTTCGAGCTCTCCACCTATCGCCAACGAGCCCTTCGATTAAGTCGAGTTGTGCTTCTTGTAGAACTTCCCGCTCACCAACCCGCGGTCGTCGCACAATCAACTGCAGGACTCCAACATTTTTGGGCGTCTGACGAATTGCGGTCAATCCTGCCTCAAGCTCGGTCATCGTCAGGTATCTCACGTCGTCGAATTCTAAACTCATGAAATCATTATTAGAGCCGAGGCGCTGCTGGCACAAGAATTTGAAAGACTGATGCATTACAAATGGCAGCGATGGCGCGCCGCGTCACTGGCGTTGAATTAAGGCATAGGTGTTTTCATGCTCTTGATCCTTGCTCTTGATCATAATCTCTGTCGGTGTGAGTGCTTTGCGGAGCCAGAGCAAGAGCAGGATCAACGAGCAAGAACAACGCTCCTCTCCTTAACTCAAACACCAGCGGCTCCTGCCACCACGCCAACGCAAGAAAGTGCTTGGCAAGACCCGCTACCTTGTTTTACATGGCAGCAAGTGATCGATTGAATCTATCGCGAATGTTATGAGCGAATTCTTTGACAACTGGATCATTCAAGTCCGCAAGGGCGTGCTGGAGCTTTGCATTTTGCGCGCGCTCGATGACCAGGAAAGTTACGGATATGAATTGGTTAAAACGCTTGCGGCCGTGCCCGGCCTATCCTTGACCGAGGGCACGCTTTATCCTCTGCTCTCGCGCCTGCGCGTCGCGGGACTGATCAGCGCCCGGCTCGAGGAGTCCGCGGAAGGGCCTGCGCGAAAGTACTATTCACTGACCCGCGAAGGACGACGCACGCTCGTGGCGATGAATGAATTCCTCGACAAACTTAACGAAGGCGCCCGCAGCCTTCGCCGACCAATGGCCGTATGAGCAACTGGACCAGCAGCGCTCTCCAGACGTTGGAGAGTTATCTGCGACGCAATCGCGGGCTTGTTGGGGCATCCGGCGGCGCTGATCCGGACGAAGTCGCGGCAGACTTGCGCCGGCATGTGGAGGAAGAGATCGCAGCGCTTCAGTTGCCAGTCGTCACGGAAAAGGATGTTCGCCGGATCGTCAGTCAAATTGGCCCGGTGCCCGAAGAAGAAGTGCCCATGCCTGTCGAACCGGAGCGAAAGCGAGACCTGGCAATCGCTAGCAGCCTGGCATCGGGCTCTCTTTTGCTTTTCGGTGTTATTTTGCCGGTGCTAACCGTTAGTTTTGAGTTATTCACGCGCCTCTGTTCGAGTTTGCTTTTTGATCCGATTCCGAGCCCCCTGCACTTGGTCCTAGCGGTTCTGGCGCCGCTCGCGAATTTCCTGGCATGGCAATCCGCGCGCAGTCCTGGGAACAAGGCGCCGCGCTGGCTTTGGCTCGCCAACGGCGCCGCGTGCGGCGTGACGCTGTTTTATACCGTGCTCTTCGGTCGCCTTTTTTGCCGTTATCGCGATCGTTTACTTTGGGTTTGGTCTTCTGCCGCTTTGCCCATTGCTGACGTTTTTCTGCACGATGCGTTTGCGAACGTTGTTGAAACGGCGGCAGCTTGTCCGTGAGGAATACGTGCAGCGCGGTTGGGGCTGGATCTGCAGCGCTACGATGGCAATCCTCTTTCTACTGGCGTTGCCGGCGCCGTTGACGCGGCATTGGATTCAACAGTCGGCTTCCGAATCGCCCGAAATCTCGCGGCGTGCCATCGAACGCCTGCGAGCCTGGGGCGACGAGGGCATTATTCTGCGCGAATGTCACGGTCGCGCGAATCGGATGTGGTTCGAGATTTTCATGGGCAGTTTTCAGGAACCAAATCCTGATCGGGCGCGTCAGGCTTACTTCGGCGTAACGGGCCGGCCGTTCAACGCCGTGCCTCCGCCGCTCACGAAGTATCAGGCTGCGGGCCGGGCCGTGCTCGATGAATTCGAATGGGATCCGGCTTTGGGTGGAACGAGCGTCGCCGGACAAGTAAAAGGTCTGGCGCTCGCGCAGTCGCGTTTCGATGGACTTTGCCGGGCGAATGAGGGTTGGGCCTACCTCGAGTGGACTCTGGAGTTCCGCAACGATCACGAGCGAACGCCACGCGAAGCCCGATCGCAAGTCCTGTTGCCGTCCGATGGGGTTGTTTCACGGTTGACTCTCTGGGTCAATGGTGAAGAGCGCGAGGCGGCTTTCGCTGAGACGGCCCATGTGCGAGAAGCCTATGAAACAGTGACCGTTGTTCAAAAGCGCGATCCGGTCCTTGTAACCGTAGCCGGTCCAGACCGCGTATTGGTCCAGTGTTTTCCGGTGCCCGCCCAAGGTGGCGCCATCAAAGTGCGCCTCGGCATCACGGCTCCGCTGATGGTGGAAGACAAGAACAGCGTCGCATTGCGCTTGCCCACGTTTCTCGAACGCAATTTCGCGGTCTCGCCAAATCTGAAACACAGCTTTTGGATGGAAAGCCGGGTCATCCCCGTCACGCGGTTGAGCGGTGTGACCTTGGATTCCAGCAAGCCAGACAAGTTCGCCATCCGCGGGCAATTCAGCGACGCTGAACTTGCTTCGCCAGCTGCGACTCTTCGTTTCGGTGCTCTGCCGAAAGCCACTTCTGCTTCGGACAAAACGGACACGAATCACTTTGTCATTCAGAAACTCGAAGCAAAGCCGGCCAAGGCGCCGGAACGTTTGGCCAGCGTACTGGATGGGTCCGAGAACATGACCAGGTTGTTTCCCGAAATTGCGCGCGCTTTCCAGCACCTTCCGGCTGAATCGGAGGTTGCTGTATTCATCGCCAAAGATGGCGCCAGCCAAATCGCTTGCGTTCGCGGGTCAAACCACCGTCTCGCGGCAGAAGCCGTTCGAGCGTTGCAAGGAGTCGGTGGCCAGGATGGCTTGCCGGCCTTGTCGAAGGCATGGGAATGGGCGGCGACGAAATCGGACAGCGTCGTGTTGTGGATTCATGGTCCGCAACCGGTCTTATTGAGCAGTGCTGAATGGCTAAAGCAATGTCTCGAATGGCGGCGTGAGGGCGCCCGACCAAGGCTTATGGAAATGACGACTCAGCCTGGCCCGAATCGCATTGCCGAACAATTGGCGCACGTGAATGCGTTCGCTTCGGTACCGCGTCTTGGCGAAGCGCGTGAAAATATCGAGCGTCTCTTTGCCATCTGGACGGGGCGCCAGCCGGATTGGAAGTATGTCCGCACAAGCCGCGCCAATGACGCGCCGACCGATTCGGAGACGGCGTCGGGCGGGTCGATGCATCTCGTTCGGTTGTGGGCGTTCGAGCACATCAAATCGTTGCTCGGTCTTCGCCGGACCGCGGAAGCCGCAACCGTTGCGATCCGTTATCGGTTGGTTACAGCTGCCACTGGCGCCGTCGTGTTGGAAACAAAACGGCAGTTTGCCGAAGCGGGTTTGACGCCGGCCGATCCTGCCACAGTTCCAGTGGTGCCCGAACCCGGAACATGGGCTCTGCTGGTGTTGGGCTTTGCTATGGTAACGATTTGGCGTTCGCGAACGAGAATCCGGAACACCATCCAACGTGCGGCGCGCGCGGAGTGAAGCGTCCCACGGCCATTCAGTTTAGTATTGTCTGGCGTTTCAGGACCGGCAGGCGCGAAGCGTTTGGAGTGCGCGGAGCTTGCTCCCGTTTTTGAAGCACGGCGGGCGATCCGAAAAGCGCCGGCAAGCCGGATGCAGTCCAAACACTAACGCGCGCTTGCGGTGGCACGGAAACACCCTGCTCCTCATCACGCGGGCGGTCACTGCCATCAAGACACTGAGAAAATCAAAAAAACACGCAGACCATCAGCCAGCTCTGGATCTTTCGCAAAGATGGCAGCGCCGCCATTCGAGAAACCCCTGACCGAGGCGAAGTGCAAAAGGCTGTGCCGGTGAAAGGCGAGACTTTGGAATTGCCGAAAAAGACCCGTTAGCCATCTCGACCATGAATAAAGCCGTTGCGTGCCGTTAAGATGTCAGTCTTGGCAATCGCCGCGCGGAGTTTGGACCACGAAAGACTCGAAAAACCGGATAGAAAATGCCCCGACCAGCAATTGAATGCTTCCGAGCAATTTTGCGGGGGCGCGCAAAATCTTGTCTGACGTAGCGCAGACTGCCCAGTCTACTGTTTCGCAGGAGGCCATCCTGCAGCCTTCTGAATCGACAATTCGAGGTGACTTTCCCAGATCAGACCGCGCTGTTAGCCAGGTTTAAGGCGAGTCCATTTTTGCAGTCGTCCGTTCTTGCAACCAAACCACATCGGGATTTCCCGGACTGTCCGTTCGCCCTGTCTGGAGCGGTTCGCCTTTTAGGGCGCGCGGAGTTGTCCGTGGGTCACGCCAGCGCTTTAATTCGCTTCGCCCGTCCGCAAAGGCCAAGGCACTCGCGTTGCTGTGATAATTGGCCGGCCAATCGAAAATGCGAGATTCTGTCATATCGACCGAGAAGACGCCGTTGTTGAGGCTTTCGGCACGTTCGTCGATCAGGACCATGTTTCTCGCCGGAGGTGGATCCGTCAGGTCGGTCATTTTTACGAACGATCGATAAGGTGGGGTGTCGCAAAGCGGGTTCATAAAGCCGTTCATCGCGTAGCTCCTGACACGTAGATGCTCCCGGCCAGCATGCAGAGATGTGGACCTGTCGTTCGGGCATCGCCAAACCTTGACCGATTGATGGTACGGCCAAAGCAAGCTTTCCTTTAGATAAGCCGTGTTTGTGTTATCCGAACCGTTCTTCAGGTCCATCCACCCTTGCACCCATGTCTTGCGCGGACTAGTCGCTTCGACGCTATTCGGCGGAACTTCATCGTTATGGTCGTGAGTGTACATGACCCAGGAAAGGCCCATCTGCTTGAGATGGCTCAGGCATTGAATCCATCGGCTCTTGGATTGGGCACTCGAGAGCGCGGGCGCCAACAAACTTGAGATAATGAAGATGATGGCGATCACGACAAGCAATTCAATGAGGGTGAAACCGTCTTCCAAAGCGTTTCTTCGAAGCGTATTTCTCATACACGCTACAGAAGAAAATTTCGGAAAGGTTACAGGGGATCTCGGTAATGCAGTAACTCAAAGTCATGCTTTTCGCGAAGATTTCTTCGCCTGTGCTTTGAACAGAAGATCGCCAAGGACGCAAAGATTCGACAATTCCCAAATCTCTTTGCGGTCTTCGCGACCTTGGTGTGATCCTTCTTTATGGTCGATTTAACGATTTCGGTTGCGTCACGGTGTTCCAGATTTTCGCACTCATAAGTAGTGGCGAACAAGGTCGTTGCAGACATAAGAAGCGAAAATTCTGAACGGTTACAGAGGGCTCGCGCCAAACTTGGCTCCTCGGACAGATTAACCGCTCAGCACTATAAACAAGTGGTGCAGCTCGTCATCAATCTCTTCGGGCTGGGCCACGGTGTTCGCAATTTCCTGCCGTGGCAGTTCGCCATAGCGACGGCGGAGCCGGTGCACCGCCACTTTGACTGCTCCTTCCGTCAGGTTGAGTTTCGATGCGACTTCGGTGTAAGGCTCAACGTTCTCGTTCTTCGAGAATGTCGAAAACGTGACCTTTGCCAGAGCGGACGTAATCGTGTTTCAATTTTTGAAGGACAGTTTCAAGAAGCGTCGTTGCCCAACGGCGTTCATAGAGTTTCTCAGCGGTTTGAATTGCGGCAGGTTCTTGTCCGTACCGGCGCTCGATTTCGTCTTGATCCCAAGAAATCAATTGATACTGGCCGCCTCGCTTTTGCGCCTGGGTGCGATCCCATTCGTTGGCCAGATAATGTTTCATCGAGGCCAGAAGAAAGGAACGGAATTTCCCTTTGGTTCGATCGACGTCCTGTAAATAACCTTTCTCGAGAAAGCGCGCCAAGAATCCTTGCGTCAGATCTTGCGCGTCGTGCGGACCGTACCCTTGCCGCCGCAGATAAACATAAAGCGGATACCAATACGTGCGGCACAGCTTCTCCAAGGCTTGGGCTGCGGCTTGTGAATCTTGCCGGCGTGCGCCGAGCACGACGCTCCAATGCGTGGTGGTGAACTGGGGATAACCTTGCGGCGGCGGCATATCGCTCTGCTCTGACATCGCCTTTTCTTTGAACACGGTCTGACGGCAATTGCGAGTGGTAACTAGTAATCCCCAGGCGGCGGAGGAATGCGCAGCTGACGGTTGCAGCGCCCTCTCCCTAACTTTTCCATGAACCTGCGACGGTCAGGCAGCTTTGGGTTTCCGTTGACCGAGGCCGAGATGAGCCCGCGCCGCTAGGCAGCCGCATTTGAAATTCGTTCTTCTGAAAGGCCGGCACTTCGAATTCAGCGAAGTGCGTGCAACTGCCGTCAGAATGAATGACGGTCAAATTCTGGGCCTGTGTCAGACCAATGCCGTAGAATTCCCTCGTTCCCTGTCCGGTTCGATCTGCCAAGCCGAGCGCGTCGTCGCGCCATTCGATCACGAGCAGCTCTTCTCCCACTGCGCCAATTTCGTAAGCGGTCAGATTGCCCGCGGCGCTTTTCGTCCAAAGGCTGCCTGTCTGGATTTCGAGATCATTGCGCGTGGATTCGACGCGGACCTGACCGGCCGCAGCGGGCGCAACCGGAATTCGCCCGCGTTTCTTTCTCTCATGCGCGGTGATTGGGACGCGATACTTCAATTGGAGGGTTGCGGTTCCCGGACTCTGCACGAACAAAGCCAGCCGGTTTGTTACTGTGGCCAATCGCGCTAAATTCGCTAAATTGGGCTCAGCCGATTCGAAATTGACTTCCTGCAAATGCACGGCGGCGCCGAACAGCGGAACGGGCGCCTCCCCCGGCCGGATCACCTGAAACGGAAGCTCGGCATTTACTTCAAAGTGTGTTGCCTCGTGCCGAACTCGATAAACAGCGGGTTTATATTCGGCAACAACGCGCCGGGCACCAACAGCGCAATCACCAACGCCACGGCAAAAGAAAGTCGTGAACTCAAATAGAGAATGAGCGGAAATTACAGCCCGTACCCGGCAGCGATCGTCAGCACCTGAACCGCTGTGAGGTTTTGCCTCGCCAGAATGACCGCGCCCACCGAAAGCAAAAAAAGCAAACTGACCAGCGGACCAATTTCCATCAGTTGCAACAGCGACATAAACAAGTTTCGACTCTCCATGATCTCGGCTGAGAAATGATCCGGCCCGAGAAAATCTTTTCGTTCCCACACAATCGTCTCGCCGGCTCCGGCCAGTGGCCCATCGCCACTCTCGAAACGCATGGCCGGCAGGTCGCGGCGATTGAGCGATACTTTGATTTGGTTGATGAGACTTCCGTTTTGAGCGTCGATTCGGTGGCGCACAGCTCGCAGCGACGCCGCTTGATAAGAGACTTCAATCGTTGCGGTCCCGTTCGACGCCAGAGTTCCAGTCCAAAGCCACGCATCTTTGGCGCTCTCTTGCACGCCGGGCGTCGAGGCGACAAGCTTCAGCCCAGCAGCCTGCAACGCTGAACCATCTTCTGCCTTCGGATGCGGGCATTTGAAAAGAACGAAGACTGGTTCAGGGAAGACGTTCGTCAGGATGTACTCGGCGCGAACTTCTCCCGACATATCGATGACGGTCTTCAACCCGCGGTAATCTCGGCCGCCAATCAAATTGAAGCGAACGTTGGCCGACGCAGGTTGTGCTGGTTTAATCGCTGAGACGCTGTCCGCCACCTTCCGCATTACGATCTTCGGAGAATGCTGGACCAACACCGCCTTCGAGCCGTGCATCGGCTGCCCCACAAATTGCGGGCGCTCTTGCATCAGCATTCTTAGCCCGAAAAATCCCGCGCTTAAGGCTAGCCAACAGAAGATTCCTGCGGCGACCGGTGTTCCAAGGGAAAACGACGAACCGTTTGAACTTCTGAACGTTTGGGAGAGATCCTCGGCAGTCATAACTGGCTTTAACAATAACAGATCACGTAACGATGTAATACATTGTATAGCAAGCTACCTTGTCATAAAAAATTGAATTGCGGATTCTTGGCGATGCTATTGCTCGTAGAGGGATTGGACCGTCAAGGTCAGGCCGATCGAGCGCAACGTGAATTCGCCTTGCGAATGTCTCTCGCCCGGTTCCCAACCCTCCTTCCGCCGAAAAATCCGCACCAAAGGTGAAGAGGGGTTCGGATAGACAACGACATATTCTTCGACTGAAGGAATTCGTTGATAAGCGAAAAACTTTTCGACCAAGTCCTTGTTTTCGTTATCGGAGAGGACCTCAATGAAGAGCTTTGGACGCTCGCGATAATAACGATGGTTATCGGCGGGATCGCACGTCACCATGATGTCTGGATAATAGAACAGATCGCTGTCCATCACGATTTGGCGAAGCTTCATCCCGTCTTTGAAGACGCGGCACTGCTTGCCCTTAAGGTAGGAGTTCAGAATCGTCGCAAAATTGAGTGCAACCAACTCATGCTCTGCGCTTGCGCCGGCCATGGCCCAGACTTCTCCGTCAAAATACTCATGACGCACCTCGCTTTGCTTCTCGCCTTCGAGATATTCGTCCACTGTGATGTAGTGCCGGTCGGAAGCTACAGCTTGTGACGACATAACCTGACAGAGGATATGCCGGTGTGGAGGCCCAAGCAAGCTAACACGGCTAACATGCTGGCCGCGAGATTTATTGGACGTGAAGCCAAAGAGCGGGCATGGTATAGCGCATTTGTTACAGCAGCATGGCTGAGACAAACACAGACTACCCTGCGTCCGTGAGCCTTCCGGAGGCATTGCGCCGGCAGTTCACGGAACTTGAAAATCGTCTCTGGTCGCTGGAGACGATCATCGCCACTTGCAGCGCACTTTCTGGCCTGATTCTTTCCTATTTGATCCTGTTTGTGAGCGACCGCGTCTGGGACACGCCGGAGTGGTTTCGTCTGCTTACAGCGCTACTTGGCGTGGCCACAGTGGCGGTCGCGTTGCTGTGGTGGGGGCGGCGATGGCTTTGGCAGCGACGGGACCTGCGCGCGCTTTCAAAGTTGGTGCAACTGAAGTATCGACGCCTGGGCGACCGGCTGTTGGGCATCGTCGAACTTGCCAATGAAGAGCAACGGCCCGCGCATTATTCCCCTGCTCTGTACCGTGCCGCGATTCAGCAAGTAACCGCGGACGCGCTTCAATTCGATTTTCGCCAAGCCGTCAACATCGGTTCCGCGAAGGTCTTTGGTCTTTCGCTGGCGGGATTGTTTGCGCTTCTTTTGCTGCCGATGCTCTTAACTCCGGCCGCCGGAAGGAACGCGTTGGTTCGATGGATCGCGCCGAGCGCCAATATTCCGCGGTATACGTTGGTGCGGCTCGCGGGGTTGCCTGCCGAGCGTGTCGTTCCGCATGGCGAGCCTTTTGACCTCGCTGCTTCAGTTGAGTACCGGTCTTTCTGGAGACCGAGTCGCGGCAAGAGCCGCTTCGAACGTCAGCCAACGATCGCTACCGCCGTCACGGATGGCCAAGTCCGTTTCAAGATTCCCCCCCAGTTTAAGCGCGGCTTGCTTAAAGTTCGTCTGGGCGACGCGACACAAACCATCGCGATCGTGCCGACGCACCGGCCGTCGCTGAAACAATTGTCGGCCTCGATTGAATTGCCCGAGTACCTTCGGTATCCGCCGTTCGAACAATCGATTCAGAATGGCTCGTTAACGGTGCTCGAAGGAAGCCGCGTTACGTTTCGCGGTCAGGCATCCCGCGCGCTTTCCGCTGCGCAACTCCAAGCAGGGGCGAGCGAAGCGCAGAACCTCAAAGTGGAGGGAGCCGAATTTTCGAGCGAGGCGTCTGGGCTCGACGCCGTTTTTCACTGCGGTTTCATGTGGAAGGATGAGTTCGGGTTGGACAACGTGGCGCCTTGGCGTTTGAGCATTCAGACACAAAAGGATTTGCCGCCCTTTCCCGAATTGCCGGATATCGCCCGTGAGATTGCCATTTTGGAAACCGAAGTTCTCGAATTGAGAAGCGTGGCGACCGACGATTATGGCATCCGTGAACTGGGACTCAATTGGAAGCTGCTTGCCGATTGGCGAGGGACGAACAGTTATTCAGCCCGCGTCTCCAAGGCGGAGACCAACTCGACACAACAGAAAAAGATCGAGCAACGCTTTCGAATCAGTCCGGCGATGCTGCGAATTCCGACGGATACGTCCCTTGAGTTGCGCGCCTACGCGAGGGATTTCTATCCGGGCCGCGAGCCCTCTGAGTCGCCCGTCTATCGCATTCATGTTTTGGGCAACGAAAAACACGCGGAACTGATCCGGCAACAACTCGAATCAGTTCTGGCGCGCCTCGAAGAAGTGACGCGCCTGGAAGAGAAGGTGACCGATAGCACGCGCGAACTGAAAGATTTGCCCAGTGATAAATTGTCGAGCGACGAAACTGGCGAACGCGTCGGCGAAACGCAAGCCGAGCAAACGCAGAATGCTGCTAATTTGGAGCAACTCGCCAAGGAAGGAACGCAGACATTGCGCGAGGCGTTTCGCAACCCGACGCTTCCAGCCCAGACGCTGCAGGATTGGGCCAAACATCTTCAGGAGATGCAGCAGCTTGCCCAGGGCGATATGCAGGACGCTGCCAAATCGTTGAAGTCAGCCCAGCAAAGCGCGAAGTCGCGCCAAGAAGAGTTGGCCAAAGCTCTGGAAAAACAGGAACAGATTCTTCAGGATTTGGAGCGCCTACAGAAAAAGGTCAACGAAGCGCTCGACGATTTGCAAGCCTTAACCTTGGCTCAACGCTTGCGCCGGATTGGGTCGGAAGAAAAAGAAATTGAAGGCCAGCTCCAAAAGAACATTCGTGAAACCATCGGCCTTCTGGCCAAAGATCTGCCCGCAAAATTCAAGCAAGCCAATACTTACCTCGCCGCCGACCAAAACGAGACGCAAGAGGAATCTAAAGTCTTGCAGCGTGAAATCAGCAGATTCTTTGAACGAACCCAGCAGGAGAACTATGGCGAGGTCAGCCGTGAAATGACCGAAGCCAAGCCGAGTGAGGAGCTGGAGAAAGTTCGCGGTTTGATCGAAGAGAACATTTCCATCGAAGCCATGCAGCAGTTGGCTTCGTGGTCTCAACGCTTCAGTCAATGGGCTGACAAACTCGAACCCAAGCAGGACTCGGGAGGCGGTGGAGGCGGTGGCGGTGGCGAAGGCAGCGACCTGGCGAATCGCTTGATGAAAGAGCTTCTCGATCTGCTCCGTTTGCGAGAAAGCGAAATGAATCTGCGCGAACGAACTCGCCTTTTGGAAGAACAGAAGGCCGCCCAACCCAATTACGTCGAGGCCGCGCAAGCGCTCTCTTCGGGTCAACGCAATCTGTTGAAGAAGCTGCTCAACATTCAGTCCGAGAATCCGCTGCCAGCTCTGGTCGAACCGCTGAAGGAAATCTCCGAGCCGATGCAGAAAGCGGAATCGCTCTTGCACGAGCCTCAGACCGGCGAGATCACGACAGCGGCACAGAGTGAAGCAGTCGAGGTCATCTCGGACGTGATCAATTTGATTAACGAACAAGCGCGCCAGAATAATTCCCAAAGCGCCAGCGCCAGCCAGGAGATGGCGTTCCTGATGGAAATGATGGGGCAGCAGAGCGGTCAGATCGCAGGATTGACGGTCGGGCGCAACGCAGGACGAAACAATTCTGGAGGTTCGACCGAGCGTCCCGCCGGTCCTCTGGAGGGTGATGCGCGCGGCAAAGAAGGGGACGGACGTGCCATCAACAAAGCCAGCGGCGTGACCGGCAATTTGCCTGTGGAATTTCGCGATGCTCTCGAGAATTATTTCAACGCGATTGAAAAGGAAGGTCACTGAGCGAATGGTCCGCAGGCCCCTCTCCCTAGCCCTCTCCCCATCCGATGGGGCGAGGGAAAAGAACTCGCGCAATGCAAAGGTTCACAGTGCAATCGATGCGTGCCATGATCTGCATTCCCTCCCCCCATCGGATGGGGAGAGGGCTAGGGAGAGGGGCCTGTGCAACTGAATACAATTAGGAGCAGACTTAAGATAATAGCAGTTTCGCGCTCTTCTGTTGCTTCGCTGTCGCTTGCTCTCACCTTGTTTCCGACCGCATTCGGGCAGGAACTGTTTGTCGAAGCAACGGATATTGCTCCGACGGAGGTAGACCGGCTTTATGTCCGAGGTTTGCAATTTCTGGCCCGGAGCCAGACGCCTGAGGGAACGTGGCCCGATCGATCTTACGGGAGCGAACCAGCTGTTGTGGGGCTGGCCATAATCAGCATGCTTGCTCATGGCGACGATCCGAATTTTGGCCCGTACAGCCTGCCAATTCGCCGCGGGCTTGATTTCATTTTCAAGCAGATGAATCCACAAACCGGTTACATCGGACGCTCGATGTACAATCACGGATTCGCCACGCTAGCTTTGGCGGAGGCTTATGGGGCGGTCGATGACCAACGGTTGGGGCCTGCTTTGGAAAAGGCGGTCAGCCTCATCGTAAACTCCCAGTCGAGCAATCCTTTTGGGGGCTGGCGCTATTCGCCCGAAAGCAAAGATGCGGACACGACGGTGAGCGGCGCGCAGATGGTGGCGTTGTTCGCTGCGCGCAATGCGGGAATTGGCGTTCCCGAAACCGCGATCAAGAAGGGATTAGGTTTTTTTGCAACCTGCCAAATGTCCGATGGAGGTTACGGCTATACGCCGGGGTCATCTTCCAACTCAGCGCGATCGGCGATTGGATGCCTGGTCCTGGCTTTGGCGAAAGAGAAGAATTCGCGAGCCTTCCAAGCTGCCGCGAAGTATCTGAAAACCGCCCCGCCGGAAACCAATTACCAGCAGTACTACCTTTATTACGCTTCGCAGGCATTCTTCCACATTTCCTCGGAGGCTTGGAGCACGTGGAATCGGAAAAATATTAAAATGTTAGGCGCCACCCAAAACCCGGAAGGTGGTTGGGACGGCCAATTTGGATCGACGTTTGCGACCGCAGCGTCGCTGCTTTCCCTGGCGTTGAATTATCGTTTCTTGCCGATTTATGAGAGGTAGCGGCGCGCGTTAAATGGTTACATTGGTTAAATCGTTATTAGATTAATGGCATCAAAGAGAGCAATCCACTCCTGGTCTTCTCCCTCTCTTCCATTCGGATGGAGGAGAGGGATGGAGAGAGGAGGCGCGTGTGGCCGAACGTATTCACAGTTGGGCTCCTCTCAACCCTCTCTTCGCTCGCGAAGAGAGGGCGACGACTGCACGGCTTCGCGTTTAATCGGGATCATTTTGTTAATGCTTGCGCTCATCCCAGCTTTTGCCGCGTCGCAGCCCGCAATTCCGAACCGGCAGTTGCAAACCACCAATGCGCCGCCTTCTGATCTACTCCAATTTCTCGATGGTGGTTCGTTGCACGGTGAATTACGGGGGATGGATCCGCAAAGAGGCGTGCAATGGCAGCATCCAGCTGCCAAACGGACCATTAGACTAAAGCCTGATAATATTGCCTGGATTAATTTCGAAACGGCCGAGCGCGTCGCGTCCGGAACAGGACCAACGTGCTGGTTCGAGTTCAGCAATGGGGATGCGATTTTTGGCCAGCTCAAAGCGATTGAGAATGACAAGCTGAAACTCGAGACCTGGTTTGGCGGAAATCTCGAAGCGCCTCGGCAGGCATTGCACTCGATTACATTTTTCTCGAAAGGGTTCTCGATCCTCTATGAAGGTCCGAGTGGAGTGGACGGATGGAAGCTGGAGAGAGGAGCCAAAGGCTGGCAGTATCGCGACGGCGCGTTCATCGCGAATAGCGTGGGAATCATGGGACGTGACTTGAAACTTTCCGGATCAGCCGGCATTGAGTTTGACGTCGCTTGGACAGGACAAATCAGCCTGAGTTTTATTTTGTATGCCGAGTCGATCGATCGGTTCGACTACAGCACGAGTTGCTACATGTTTCATTTGTCGCCGCCTTACATGAACCTCCAACGCGTTCAATCTGGGGCGGGCGTGATGAGTTTGGGGCCCCAAGCGTACCTTCCCGAAATGCTCAAGAAGAGCAAAGTGCGCCTGGAAATCCGCGTGAACAAAGAAGAAGCGACCATTACCGTTCTCGCTGATGGAATCCTTGTCAACCGCTGGAAGGACCCGGCGGGTTTTGTGGGCAAGGGATCGGGGATCGTATTCTCATCTCAGTCCGAAGGCCCGACCATCAAGCTCAGCAATTTCAAAGTCGCCGAATGGGATGGCGCGTTCGAGCCGCGAAGCATGACCAATGCTGTGCCAAAGGATGATCTGGTCTATTTGGCAAATCGTGATAAGGTCTCAGGGACTCTGCAAAACATTCGTGATGGGAAACTGACCTTCGCTATACCACAAACAACGCTCGAAATCCCCATGCAACGAGTGACGCAAATATTCTTCGGCCAGCAAACGTCGAACAGCCTGGCGCGAGTTCCATGGGAAATTCGGGCCAACGTCGCGGGCGGCGGGTCCGTTGCGTTCCAACTGGAGGAATGGGCGGACGCGCAGGTGTTGGGCAAAAGCGCGATCTTCGGCCAAATGGCGCTCAACCCGAAATCGATTCGCCAGATTCGATTTAATCCGCAGCTAGCGAGAGCGCCCGGAGAAGGGTCCGCGCTCCCAAACGAAGAAACGTGGGAGATCGATGAATGAACCCCTTGGCCCTTGTGCTGATAGCTGCTAGCCTGTCCGCCCGGTTGTCCTTAGCTCAGGATCAGCCGCAGCCAACCGCGGTTCCGCTTCCAGCGACACAGGCGCTGAAAACAGCTTCTAAGGATAAAATTCTTTTCCGCAATGGCGATCTTCTGACGGGCAATTTGGAACTTGTCGATCCCGCTCAAGAAGTTCGATGGCGGCACGCGGACGCTTTCGAACCGATCGAATTCAAGCCCGAGACTGTTGCGGAGATTCAATTTGGATACCGGGACCAACCCAAAACAAACTCAGCTGCCACAAATATTTGTCAGGTGCGGTTAACGAACCAAGATGAATTGTCGGGAAGCCTCCTTTCGAGTGATAGCGAACGAATTGTTCTGGAAACCTGGTACGCCGGCAGAATTGAAATACCGCGTAAGATGGTTCAGTTCATCATGCCGAAGATCGAGGAGGGACCTCTGCTTTTCGCCGGCCCTGAGGGATTGGAAGAATGGACCATAGGCCAAGTTAATTCTGTTCCTGATGCCGGCGTGTGGAAGTACAAGGACGGGGCTTTTTACGCGACCCGCTCCGCCTCGGTGGCTCGCGACCTAAAGCTGCCAGATGTTGCGAAGATCGAATGTGATCTGACGTGGAAGGGCGTCCTTTATATGGCCATTGCCCTTTACACCGATTACTTGCATCCCGTGAACTTGCAGTCGAAGGAAACCGGCCCGGAGTTCGGCGGATTTTACAGTCTGCAACTGCGGCATTACATCGCTGATCTCTTGCCCGTGACGAAAAAGGAACCCATCCGATATTTGGGCCAAGCGCCTATCCCAACGGTGAGCCAGAAGAACAAGATTCATCTCGATATCCGGGTAAACAAACCGAAGCGCACCATCGCGCTGCTTGTCGATGGCGTGTTGGTGAAACAATGGATCGAAACGGAGGATTTCGTTGGACAGGGAACCGGCGTTCGGTTTGTTCACCAAGGTCATGGCGCGATCAAGTTGAGCAATATCCGAGTGTCGCAATGGAACGGGCAGTTCGAGGAGAAACCTTCGCCCACGCCGAACAGCAAGGACGATATTGCCAGATTGCAAAATGGCGACCGCGCGGTGGGGCAATTGCAAGCGATCCGCGATGGCAAAGTCACCTTTGCTCCGGCCGCAGGCGCGCCGCTCGATATTCCGCTGAACCGAGTGAAGGTTCTGGAGTTTGCGTCTTTGAAAGCAGACCGTGCCAATGAAGACAACGCGGACATCAAAGCTACCTTCCGGTCGGGCGGCAGCATTGCCTTGCGCCTCGAGAAATGGAGCGAAGGTGAGGTAATTGGGACCAGTCCGAATTTTGGCCGAATCACCCTCAACCCACTCGCTTTCGAACGCGTGCAGTTCAATCTCAAGCCCGGCGCGAAGCCGTCGGCGGCGATACCGAATGATAATTTTCAACAGGGCAAGGCTGTCGTTCGGGCCGTCCGCGGATTCGCCGAATTCCAGGCTGGTGAAGATATTTGGAAACCGCTGCATGTCGGAAAGGTTCTTGCAATGGGCGCTGTCATTCGCACGGCTGCGGATTCTCTCGCGGACCTTTTTTTAGGCGAGAACGGTCCGGTAGTTCGAGTGACTTCGGACAGCACATTAGGATTGGTGAAACTAAACTTCCGGCGAGATGGCCCGGAGGTTGTGATTGAAACTCAGTTAAGCCTTGCAAAAGGCCGCATCTTGACGAACGTCCGCGAACTCACCGCGAACTCGAAGTACGAAATCCTCACTGCGAAAGGCGTGATCCCCATGCGTCCGGGCGGTGGCGAGGCAGCCGTCGATGCCGAACGGTAGGACAGGCGTCTCGCCTGTCCTAGCCATAGCCTTTCACCAATCACTTGGTCAGCGCCGACGATTAGTCACGGAATTGTTCCTTACTCAATCGAAACCTGGCCTGGGTGTATTCTCCCAATTTTGGCCGCGCGGCCAAAATTGCAGCCCCTTCCTAATTCGCACGCATTTGCCTGGCACACAACGGCTAGCAACCAACCTTGCAAACGCGGGTGTTCATGAACGGGCCGGTTTCTCTGCCGATCACCAACTGCCTGCATAGCTGGGAAAAGCTGAATTGAACTGCGCTGGGAGAACAGTCAATATCGCGCGCGTCTAACCTGTCACTCACGATCGGTCAGACAACACTCAATGGCCGCAGGAAAACGAGCGACAAAACCGAAGGCAGCCGAAATCTACCAGCATCCGGAAGCGGAGCTGCTGATGCGCCCGGAGGTCGGCACGCAAGCGCAGTGCAAAAAGAAAAAGCCGCCGTAGAGTTACCGCTACGATTCATCGCTTTCACCCGACCTGCAGTGGGACGCAGAAAATCCCGCGCGCGATTTGGGTCAATGGCTGCTCAGGTGCATCGACGAAGCGGCGCAACTGGCGCCTCCACATCAGTTCTCACCGCCGAAACAGTTCAAGAGCAGCGACGGCAAAGTGGTCGCTCAAGTTGGCAACCTGCGCGAAGCCGTCGAGCAGTTAAGAAGATTGGAGAAACCTTTCCTCAACTGGACGGGCAAAGCCGAGCGGCTCTCCTTCGACGTGCCCACCCTCCCGCTGTTCATCCACGAACGGCTCTCCACTAAGGCGATCATCGAGACGCTCAAGGGCCACAAGACCGACAAGCCGGAGGATTTCTTCCGCGAACTCTGGGGCGATCCTCAACATTCCGTCACCGACCAGGTGCTGCTTCTGCGCTACGAATCCCTCGGCGAACAGGTGCAGATGATTTACATTGACCCGCCTTACGGCGTGAAGTTCGGCAGCAATTTCCAGCCTTTCGTCCGCAAACGCGACGTGGCCCACAACGACGACGAGGACATGACGCGCGAGCCGGAAATGGTGCAGGCCTATCGCGACACCTGGGAATTGGGCCTGCATTCCTATCTCACCTACCTGCGTGACCGCCTCCTGCTCGCCCGCGAACTGCTCCACCCCTCCGGCAGCATCTTCGTCCAAATCAGCGATGAAAACCTTCATCACGTCCGCGAGGTGATGGATGAGGTGTTCGGGGCGGAATGTTTCATCTGCACAATCGTCGTTAAGAAGAAGGGCAGTCAAAAGAGTTCTCTCATCGATCCGGTAAACGATTACTTGCTGTGGTACGGGAAAACGGCAAGACACGAAGGCCGAACGAAGTTTCGTCCGCTGTTTGGCTTTCTGTTTGCCCGGCCGGGTTCGCTTTTGTTGATTGATGAACCGGACGCGCACCTGCACGTCATCTTACAAGAACTGATCTGGAGCAGGTTGCGTCGGCTGGCGGCGGACACACGCAGCCAGTTAATTGTCGCGACACACGCCGAAGTATTCATTAACGCAGTTGAACCGGACGAGGTGTGTCTCTGTTTTGAACGTCCCCGGCTGTTGCGCGACGTCGCAGAGCGCAGCCGGTTGACCGCGGCGCTGCGATCATTGAGCAACGTGGATCTGATGCTTGCGCAAAACGCGCCCGGTGTGCTTTACACCGGGGACTGGACGGACCTGGAAATTCTTCGAGCCTGGGCGCGTGTGTTGAATCATCCGGTTTCGACCTGGCTGGAGCACGGGAGCCTGGAACACGGAATTATGTGGAAGCCAAAGGTGGTGGAATTGCGAAGTGGCTCGGCCGGCGTTCCCGCTCGCGAGCACTATGAAGCGCTGCGGTTGGTGCGCGAAGATTTGCCGGCGCTCGAATTGGTCGATGTCGATGCGCATCCCAATATTCAGTCGCAGCCGATAACCGGCGAAGGTTTTCAAAGGCAGCGCTGGCGGCGCTACGAAATCGAAGGCTATTTGTTTCATCCCGCGGCCCTGGAGCGTTACGTGATTCATCTCCTCGGTATGGATGAAACTCCTGGTGCTGCCGCCCCCAATCTCGAAGCACTGCGAGCGTGGATGAATGACAATTTGCCTCCGGCCGTGGTGCGCGATCCGGTTGGTGAACACACGTTTCTGAACAACACCAAGGCGCGAGTCGAGGTTTTGCCGCCACTGCTCGCCGCCGCTGGTTTGCCAGGTCTGCCTTATACGCGATATGCCGAAATCGCGACGCTGATGCGTCCAGAGGAGATTCACCCCGAAGTGCGCGAAAAGCTGGATGCAATCCAACACGCCTTGCGCCTGTGAGTAGCTACGAAGTCCCAGAGCCAATCATCAACACGCCCTTCGACGAGCCGAAGCAGCATTGGCAGATCGAGGAGGGCAAGGAGCCGGAGCTTCGCGCAGGGCGCAGGCTGGCGATGTACTTTTACCGCGACCCGAGAGCGAAGCCGGACCGTCATGAACGCAATAACGCCGGCATTGCGATCGAACTGAAGCTCGTCAATCGCATTCGCGAGCGAGTTGCGGCGTGGCGGGGGCAGGGTTACCCAGGAGTGACACGTACGACTTACGAATTGTTACACTGGTGGCGAAGAGACGGACGGGAGAGGCGTTTCTTCTTCGCTCAACTGGAGGCAGCGGAGACGATCATTGTTTTGAAGGAAGCGCGGTCAGATTTTCGGCAGGGGATCGACATTCCGCGCGATGAACAATCGCGGGCGTCCGTCACTGAGTGGACCCGGCAAGCTTGATCAAGTGAACCTGGAGGAATTTCGTACGAAGCGGCGCCTGCAAGAACTCACGTTTGATCTGGCGCGGACGCTGAATCGTGATTACAGACCGCAGCCGCATTGCTTTGTCCCAGCGCATGTATTGTTCCCCCAGCTTCCCGACGTTATCCAGCGGTATCTAAACGAAAAGGTCCGATTACAGCATCCGGCCGACGTGAAAGACCTGTTTCTTGCCCCTTATTACGGTTGGGTGGTGGAACGATTGGTCGAGAACATTCATGGGGACGTCTCCCACGGCGAACTGCCAGAAGTGCCGAGATACGAAAGCACGCGCGGGCCTGGCTCGACGAGCGAAGTGGACTTTTGGACAAGCCGCGATGTTCGGGAAGTCAATCGCAGCCACCTGAACTTTGTGGTTGCCGACACGAAACGATGGGAGCAATCGGCCGCGTACTTCATCGATACGCACAAAGCAGTCAAATCATTCGTCAAGAATTCCGGTCTAGGCTTCGCGATTCCCTATTTGCATAACGGACAGATGCACGACTACGTGCCGGACTTTATCATTCAACTGAATGCTTCTGAGGAACGATATTTGATCCTGGAGACCAAAGGATATGATCCATTGGAAGAGGTCAAGAAGGCCGCTGAAGAACGATGGGTCAATGCAGTAAATGCGGACGGCAAGTTCGGAGAATGGATTTATCGGCTCATCAAAAACCCTTTGGAGACGCCTGACGTTTTGGAACAGATCTCCCGCCCGCCAATCTGAGATTGCCTTTACAGCCGCCGATAGATCATCTCGAGCGAAATGACCGCATACGACGTGACGAGCGCAGGATCCTTTTCCCACCAACGCCCATTTTCGTTGGCCCAGGAGCCGTCCTTCTGCTGCAAGTTGATTAGCCTTAAGGCCAGTTCTTTCCGCCAATCGATTTTTCGACCGTCACTTGTCATAAGCTCGTCGACACCCGCGACCGTCAGAGCTTTGGTCATCGTGTGATAGTAGTAAAAAAGCCCCTGCGGTCCCATGCCTGGATTCTCCTCAAGCGTGAAATTGTTTCGTAACCACTCCATTACGGCCCGGACACGAGGATCCTCCTGCTTCATCTCAGCGTAGATATAGCTGAGCAATCCCGCGTAGCTGATACTGCCGTAGGAACGGAGCGCGACACGACCCGATGGAAGATTGGTCTCTCCCGCCATGCTATGCCCGGGAAAATAAACGAACCCCCCCTTGTTTTGCGAATCATCTGAAGCCCACGGTTGCTTGTTATGCGACGGAAGATTTTGGCAGTTCTGAATGAATTGAATCGCAGCCGCCCAGTTTAGGTCGCGGGCGCCGGCGAGATTGGAGTCTTCGGCGAGTTGTTTGCTATAATAAAGCGCCTCCAAAGCGAGCATCGTGTTGGACATGTCGGAATGCGGATATCTGCTGCCATAACCGATGCCGCCGTCCAGGGCATTGTCGAGCTTGCCAGGTTCACCAAAATCTGATTGCAACCCGATCAGAAATTGCCGCCCTTTCAGAATGATCGGTTTGTACTCCGCTTGCTGGGTTGTCAGGAGCGCCATAACCGACAAAGCGGTATTGTAATTGATAAGTTCCTTCTTGTTGTAAATGGAACCGTCCGGCTTAACGCAACTTAACAGATAGGCATATCCCTTCTTCGAGCCGTCAGCGCCGGTCTTTTGATCACTTGCCGCTGGATTGCCTTGCAGGGCCACGAGCGCGAGTGCCGTCACGGCTGGGTGCTCCTCGGTAGACCAAAATCCCTTCACGTTCTGATTCTCTTCGAGCCACTTCAACCCCTTATCGACGGAGCGTTTGACTTCGTTTCGCAGCGAGAGATTGGGTGACAGAACAGGGGAAGTTAACGAGCGCTCCGCAGCGCGCCCCGAATTGCCAGCAACCAGAATCGCCACTCCTACAGCGGACAAGCCCAGCATATCGAATCGGTTTATCATAAATTCATAAACTTCCTATCGCAGGTCGCACTGTAACCCTTGCTTCGCACGTTGCCAAACGGGAAAAGGGTTGGCGGGTTGGCGAATTATTTCAACGTGCGTTGAGTACGTGTGCAGCGCGCCTGCCCCTTGTCGTAACGCAGACTTTTAGAGCATGTCCAGCTTTTAGCTGAAAGTTTTTGGAGTGGCTCATTAAAAAACGCTTTTAAGATTTAAGGATGACTGATGGTTGCATGTTCGACTTCAATGTTGGCCACCCTGGCTTGGAGGTGCTCGTGGCCTTTGATGGTGCGAAAACTTTTCTCTCCATAAAGCAACACACTGGCCAGCCAGCGTTGGGCCAAACCCC
>VHDE01000042.1 GCA_016871515.1 Verrucomicrobiota bacterium | reverse complement strand
AGGCCGCTTTGCACCAACCGCTCGATCAGCGCGCGCATCTTCGGAGCCTCCAGCCAATGGGCGTAGCGTTGGAGTTCGCTCTTGGAGGGAACGCGAATCTGGTCCAGGGCATCGGTCAAACAAAACCATTGATAGAGCGGATTGCCAGCCAACTGGCAACTGAACCCGCGATAATCCTCCTGCAAGAGCGTGCGCAGCACCGTGCAACGCAGGGCCCGCCGGGAGCGCAGTTGAAAGTGCTGTTGCTGCCGGGCCGAAGGGGCCTTGGTTTTGGCCTTAGCCGGTTCCTGGAGCCAAGCTTGGAGCGCCAGTTCGACAAACTCCTTTTCCACCCCGCTGGTGCCAAGAAGTTCATCGATTTGTTCGAGCCGAAGACGCAGAGTCAGGTAGTCCACGTTGCCTACGATGGTAGGCAGGCGGGGCCGCAGTTCGGTGGGAAAGGGAATGATGAGGCTGGCCATGAGCTAGTGTATGGGCTAGCTTAGGAAATTCCAGAACAAACGTCGCAAATTTCCAAAAATAATGCAGACCACTTATCCCTTGCGCATTCAGGCGATCCGTTCCAAAGGCCAAAATCCTCGTCTCTATGTCAGCTTCCCTCTGGCCTTGGCGGCCGCCATCGGCCTGGAACCCGGTGATGAAGTCCAGTGGGAACTTTTAGATCGAGGCGAACTTCACCTGGTCCGCCTCAAAACGCCGCTCGCCACCGCCAAAGCCAAAGCACGCAAATAGTCCAACCCCCATCATAACGACACGATTTTTCAGCAATCGCGGATTTTGATCACCTTTGCTTCCTCCGTTCTCAACCACATCGACTGTAATTACAGCACCCTAGCGCTTGGGGGACAGGCTCTAACAATGGTTGCGAAGTCATGAGAATTGGCGCCAAGGCATTGTTTAGATCATGCGCAATTCTCCCCGCCAAGGCGCTGATTGTGGAGGAACTGCGCTTCCACTTTCTTTTGCTTGGTGATGTCCGTGTCGATAACCAGCACCGATTCAGGCTGGTTGAGACGGTCTCGAACCAGCGTCCAGCGGCTTTGGACAATCACCTCTCGACCCGGCAGTTGAAAGTCAGACAAGATTAAGTCAAACCCACCCTTTCCAACGCGGCGCGGAAGTCGGCTGCATTATCGACTCGCGTCAGTCTCAGTTGCGGAAACTCCGTCAGCAGCAAATCGTGGATGATTTCAACATCTTGGGTGGAATCTTCGAGATGGAGCCGCTGACCGTTGTGGGCGAACTCCACTGCGGCGCGAACTTTTCGCAAAACCCGGAGAGAAATTTCGGCGAAATCCCAAAACTTTCTTGCGCGGGAGTGGCCTTGCTGACTCCCATCATCGCCACAGCGGCACACTATGGACATATCCGGGCACAACTCGCCAAAGCGGGCACGCCCATCCCGGAGAACGACATCTGGATTGCCGCCCACGCTATGGAACGTCAATGGCCGCTGGCCGCTCGGGACGCTCATTTCGACCAAGTTACGGGCCTTCACGTTTTGAAACGGTGAAATGGAAGTGCTGTGGAGGGTGAAATCGGCATTGTAAATTCTTTCTTGTGATCCGACCAGAATCGGAGCCGGAACTCTAAAGCCGGCAAGGAGCGCTTTCCACAGCGTCCCTGATTATCGTCTTGTGGCGGACAAACGGCGGGATGGTGTGCCGTGGGACCGCAACGCGCTGTTTCTGTGCGCACTTGCAGTCAACCGAACAACGCTGAGCAGATTTCAGGGACGGAGTGGAATCGGTCCTTACCAGTTCTGGCGGCGGCGGGTGCTCGCACCAAGGCCCCGGGCGCCGTTCCAGTTCGGACCGGCTGGGACTCGATGCGCAAACGCGAGATTCTGCACGCGCGTGCAAAATCTCGATTCGCGGCAATTCTCGCCGCGCGGCGAGAATCTGGGATTGCGGCGCCGCAATGTCAGTTCGCGTTTTCACTTCATTGGCTCGCGCTCCATCGCAAACCGAATCGGTTGTTGTGGTCCGACCAAAAAGATCGCCAACGTTCCGCTTCCCACACCGGAATGAACGCGCTGGTGCCCGCGTCGAGTTCAAATAACCCCGCGGAGAAAGCCGCCAACAAACGTCCGGATCCAGAGATTCCCATCGCGATCTTCAGCTAGGCTTTTGCTGACCTGCATCTGCGGCAATCCCGTCGCCGCCTGGTCAAACACTGTGAATCGGACGCCGTCAAACCTCGCCAAGCTGCCGCGTGTGCCGATCCACCAATAGCCGTCCCGCGTTTGAAGCAGGCACTCCACCCAGTTCTGCGGCAACCCGTGCGCGGTCGTCCAACTGCGGATGGTAGGAGTTCCATAAGGTGCCGATCCGAGCTGAACACCGAAAGTCGCAAGTAACCCACAACGGAAAATAGCGTACGCTAATGAACAGCGGATGTTCGACTTGCGATGTGGCATGAGCCGATATTGCAAAAGGCTCGCTGATTTTCAAGAGAACGAATGGTTCGAGAGCGACGTCGAGTCGGGTTGCTATCCTGCAAAGGGCGAGACACTAAGAAGAGAACGCCGTCAGTTATACCGTTATGCCATTTGCGCGGTGCTGGCAATGCAGCGCGAATCAACGATCCTACTGGGTCTGTGAGAGCTTCTTCAGGTATTTCGCCGGTTCTTTGTCGAAGTCGGGCCGGCAATCCTTGCAACAAAGTTTGATTTCCTGCCCTTCATGGACAAAGACAACGGTTTCTCCATGGAAGTCTTCGTCCTTCACAATACATTTTTTGAGGGGATATGCCTTGGCAGCAGTCCCATGAGAATGCCCGGAATGGTCGTCGTGATGATGCTCGCTGGAGTGGCAACCGATTAAAGCAAGCGCGGTTACAGCAGCCAGTGCGGCAAGAGTCAGGAACGATTTGGATTGGTTCATGGATTAGTTTTGTTGTTGTCGTTTGTTGCTTCCGTGATCCCGGAGGCTGGCGCGAGACTCGACCTGAGTTCGCGTGACCGCAGCCACAGGAAAATCACAGGAGTCACAATCAGGATGTGGATCAAGCTGGAAATCATTCCACCAATCACCGGTGTGGCGAGCGGCTTCATCACTTCTGCGCCTTGGCGATGGCTCCACATAATTGGGAGCAAGCTCGCGACGATAGTCGCAACCGTCATCACTTTGGGACGCAACCGCAGTCGCGCGCCATCTTTCACGGCCTGGACCAAGTCTTGATAATTAAAGGCGCTGCCGCGTTCCGCCATCCGCTTCTTCACCATCTCTTCCAGATAGACGACCATCACGACGCCAGTCTGCACGGCCGTCCCAAAGAGCGCAATGTAACCGACCCAAACCGCGCCGTTGAAGTTATAACCAAACAGCTTTTGCAGGAACACCCCACCGCTCAAGGCGAAAGGCACAGCCAGCATGACGTGAGCCGCTTCGAGCGCGCTGTGATAAACCATGAACAGCATCACGAAAATGATGAGCAACACAGCCGGGAACACAAGCTGCATCGTCCGGACGAAGCGGCGCTGGTTTTCGTACTCACCAGTCATCTGGTAGGTCATGCTGCCCCAATCGATCTCCTTGAGCGCTCGTTCTACGTCGTCCACGAAACCTCCCAGGTCTCGATCTTGGACATTGGATTGCACGTAAGCACGGAGGCGCCCGTTCTCGCTGGCAATCTCATTTGCGCCAATCTCGCGCGTGATCTTGGCCACCATCGCGAGCGGAATGTAGGTGAGCGGCTCGCTATCGGGAGTCCCCGTGCTTGCAGCAGAGGATTGGACTGCTCCGGCTGCGCTTCCGGCGCCCGTTCCCGACATGCCGCCTCCACCAGTAACAGTCAAACCACCGCCGCCCATAGCTCCCCGCGAAGCGATGAGAACGCGACCGATCTTCTCAATATCATCGCGTTCGCCACGTGCTAAGCGAACTTGAATAGGATATCGCTCGCGTCCTTCGATGGTCACACTGATGTTTTTTCCGCCGATGGCCACTTCGACGGCGTCAAGGACATCCCGGACATTGAGGTTGTAGCGAGCCAGCGCCTTCCGATCCACCTTCACATTAAGGTATGGTTTGCCCTGCACACGCGAAGGTGACACGCCCGCGGCGCCTGGGATTTGTTTGACCACCCTCTCAACCTCGTAGGCTTTCTTCTGGATAGCATCGAGATTGCCGCCGAAAATCTTTACCCCCACTTGCGCCCGAATTCCCGTGTAGAGCATCAGAATGCGATTTTCTATTGGCTGCAAGAAAACCGGCACATAACCCGGCGCCAGCTTCATTTTCTCGGTTAGTTCGGCTTTCAGCTTTTCCACCGTCATGCCCTCGCGCCATGCCGGATTCCGCATCATCCACGGAATCTTGATAAAGCCAAACACGGTCCGGTTTGTGGAAATCCACTCCGGCTTGAGCGTAATGGTCGTCTCCAACATCTCTGTAGGCGCGGGGTCAGTGGGAGTCTCGAACCGGCCTAGCTTGCCCGCTACGATTTCAATTTCGGGCGCGCTGGCGATTACCTTGTCCTGCCAAGACATCACTCGTTGGATTTCCTTTAGCCCCGTCTTAGGAAAGAACACCGGCATATAAAGCAGGCTCCCTTCGTTTAGTGGCGGCATAAACTCCTTGCCAAAGCCTTGCGCAAGATTGGCTGCCCGATGCCAGCCTCGGTCGCGCAATTGCTTTATCCACGGGCTCGGCAGGCCGAATGCCGCGGCAAGCGCCAGCGCGAGGATTGCCGCGGCTGCCCCAATGACAGTCTTGCGATGCTCCAATGCCCAATTCAGCGCTGGGTCATATAGTTTCAGGAGGACACGCATCACGATGTTATCGTCCTCACTATGAAAAGGGCCGCGCACCAGAAGACTGCACAATACAGGCACAATGGTTACAGCCAGCATTGTCGAGCCAACCATCGCGAACGTTTTCGTCCATGCGAGCGGATGAAACAGTTTTCCTTCCTGGCCCGTCAGTGCAAAGACCGGCACGAACGCGAGAATGATGATCGCCATCGCAAAGAAGATAGGCCGGCCCACCTGCCGGCAAGCGGTCAAGGTCACTTCCAGTGTTTCGGCACGCGTCAGCCGCCCACGCTTTCTTTCTTCGGCTCTCTCGCAATGCCGGATGACATTTTCAGTAACAACAATAGCCGCGTCCACGAGCACGCCGATGGCAATGGCAATGCCTGTGAGGGACATAATATTGCTCGTGATTTTGAACTCCTTCATGAGCAGAAACGAAATGAGAATCGAAACCGGCAACGGCAATGTGACAATGAGAATGCTCCGGAAATGCCAAAGGAAAATGATGTGAGCAAGCGTGACCAGAATGATCTCCTCAGTGAGCGCATGTTTCAGCGTAGCAATGGTTCGGTCAATCAATTCGCTGCGGTCGTAGAATGCCTTGATCGAAATGCCCGCCGGCAAGCTCGGTGAAATTTGGGCGATCTTCGCTTTGACGCGTTCAATGACAGCTTTGGCATTCTCGCCCGTGCGCATGACGACAGTGCCGCCGACGACTTCCTGGCCGTTGACATCAAGCGCTCCACGCCTGAAGTCGCCGCCGATCTGGACGATTGCGATGTCCTTCATGTAAATCGGCGTGCCCTCAACGGCCTTAACGGGGATTAATTCCAAGTCCTCGATGCCCTCGACCAAACCGACGCCGCGCAGCACAAATTCAGCGCCATTCTCTTCGATCACTTTGCCGCCAACGTTGAGATTGGCATTTTGCACGGCCGTCATCACTTCCATCAGCGTAACGTTGGCAGCGCGCATTTTGGCAGCGGAGACCTCAATCTGGTACTGCTTAACGAACCCACCAATACTCGCGACTTCAGCAACCCCTTGAACGCTGGTCAGCTGATAGCGAATAAACCAATCCTGCACCGCCCGGAGTTTTCCGAGATCGTAGCCGCCATCCGCCGCTTTGCGGGGATCAACCTCAAGATAGTACTGAAAAACCCAGCCCAGACCGGTTGCATCAGGGCCAAGCTGTGGCTTGACACCTTCCGGCATGGCGGCTTGCAGATAATTGAGCCGCTCCAGCACACGCGTGCGGGCGAAGTATGTATCAACACCGTCTTGAAAGATAATAGTCAGCAGTGAAAAACCGAACATCGATGCCGCCCGCACCTCCTTAACTCCCGCCAATCCTTGGAGACCGGTTGACAGTGGATACGTGACTTGATCCTCAACTTCCTGAGGACTGCGGCCCATCCAATCCGCATAGACCAGCACTTGGTTTTCACTCAGGTCGGGGATGGCATCAACAGGCGTTTTGAAAACCGCGTGGACGCCCAAGGCGATCAGCAACAGACCGCCGCAGAACACGAGAAAACGGTTCCGCAGGCTCCATTCAATGATGCGTTCAATCATAACTTTACCTTGGAACCACAGGTCAGCATGCGATCCCCGAAGTATGGATTCGCGATTTCCCTGCCAACAGCCTGAACCCAGCGCCCTTTCTTCGGAACTCCCGGTATCGCTCGATCTACCATCGAGCATTCATACACCTCGAATACCAGGGATTCGTGTTGGTTCCCCATTATTTCCAGAAGTCGGGCCGCCGCGTTCGAGAACGGATGAAATGCTTTCCGCGCTGAGGCGATGTCAACAGCGCCGTGCAGATGCCGCGCCTCCGCAATGTGCTTCAATATCTCGGCAAGCTCAGATCGGTCCTTTAACGCTTCCGCGAGAGCTTCGCTTGCTTTCATCGCCTCCGTTCCTGCCGAATTAAACCCCGCTAAGTCGTCCTTGCCAAGCGCCGCCGAGACAGCGTCCGCCGCCCGCACGAATTCTTTCACGGAATGCTTTTGGGCGTCAGTCAGCAGGACGGCGTTCGTTGTCGCACCCGATGTTTCGTGTGTGTGCGGTTCGGCGAACGCCCGATTCATCTCTGCTTGGCCATCGATCAGCAAATTGCCGTTAACAACAACTTTATCACCGGCACTCAATCCCGAGACTACTTCGACCAACGAATCGCCACGCCGCCCCAACTTGAGCACGCGCCGGGCATAAGCGCCGCCACCTTGGTCCACGTACACCACAGCCTCCGGTCCAGTTTCGATCACCGACGCCCGAGGCACGGTCAAGACTTGCGGCGCTTCCAGGTGGACGAGGCCGTCGGCATAAAGCCGATGCAACATGCGATGGCCTGATTCAGCACGCGGGTTCTCGAGTTCAACACGCGCCTTAGTCGAGCGCGTCACAGGATTGAAGTTCGGATCGACGAAGGAAATGTTTCCCGTAAAGACGATTCCGGGATGTGATGGCGTTGTCACGTCCACCTTGAGCCCGGCTTTGATCCACGGCAGGTCTTGCTCGTAAACGAGGAACTGAAACCACATCGTCGAGAAGTCTGCGATTTCAAACAGCTTCTCGCCCTCTTGCACGTACTGGCCCTCGAATACATGTTGCGCAACCACCGTTCCGCCGATCGGCGCAAGAATTTGCGAGGTCAACGTCTCCGCGGGTTTGATGGGCAGCGCTTGTATTTGCCCTGAAGTCAGTCCCATCTGCCGCAAACGCAGCGCTGTAGCCGCGCGCAAGTCACCTGTGAGCGTCCGATACTCCCGCTCCGCTTGCAGCAGGCTTGGACTGTAAAGCTCCGCGAGCGGTTCCCCTTCCTGCACCTGAGCGCCCATGTAATTTAAATGGAGCTTCTGAATGCGCCCGGGGACATAGGCGGACAGGACTCGATGACGTGTGAGGTCATCTTCAATCATGCCGGCAACGGTGAGCGTCTTTGTTAGCGGTCTTACTGCGGCTTCCGCTGTCTGCACGTTCATCACTTGAATCATGGTCTGTGTCAGGGGAACTACGTCTCCGCCCGATGCATCGAATCCAGGGTCGCCTTCATAAACTGGCGTCAGTTCCATGCCGCAAATCGTGCAGCGCCCCGGGTTGTCCGATTTAATCCAGGGGTGCATGGCGCTTTGGTAGTAGATCAATTTGCGCTGACCTGCAGTTTTCGATTGGCTAGATGTCGGGCTTCCAGTGGGCTGCAATTTGCGCGCCGCGAACCACGTTGATGGGATGGCAATCGCGAGTGTTATAAGAATCGTCGGTGCTAGTTTCATAAATGAAGCGTCACGGTTTAGTCTGAGGTGGGACAATGGATCGAAGCATTTCGAGCGCGGCTCGTTGCGCCGCGACAAAGCGGCGTTCTTCCAGGCGCGCGTTCAATAGAGCGCGTCTCGCTTCGAAAACTTCGAGGAGGCTTGCCTTGTTGCTAATCCATGCGTTCTGCGTAGATTCAGCAGCTTTTTCGGTGCGAGGAATGATCTCCTTGGCAAACGCGTCGGCTTGGTGGGCCGCAATCTCCGCTTCGGTGTGAGCTGCAATGACCTCTCCGCGCAACTTCCGTTCGAGCGCATCGATTTCCCGTTCGGCCGCCACCTGCTGCTGTTGTGCGCGATCCAGATTGGCGCGATAGAGTCTCGTATTGAACAATGGGAGAGTCATCTTTCCGGCAACGGTGGTTTGCCGGTAATCGCCGCCCGAATAGATGCTTGATTCGACCCCTACCGAAAATATTGGCCTCCGCTCCCGGCGGGCGACATCTATCTCGGCGCGAGCCGCCGACACCGTATTCAACAGCGCCTGCAGCATTGGATTTGCCTGGAATAGACGACGAAGCTCTTCTGCGAGAGCAGGCGCCGGTGTTGCAGCGTCAGGCAAACGCAGATTGGGCCAGGCTTGCTCGGGCGGGCGGCCAAGAAGAATGTTCAATTGACGCGCTAGTCTCGCGCGATTCCGCTGTGTCGCATCAATTTTTTGCCGTTGTTGCGCCACTTCACTTTCCATCCGGAGCGGTTCGGAGGCATTGGACATTGGGTCCTTGAGCTTCTCGCGCGCGTTGATGGCCATGCCTTCTAACCAAGCCAATTGATTGGTTTCGATCGCGAGCATTTCATCCGCGAGCGCAAGTTCGAAAGCAGTCTGAGCTACGAGTGTTTCCAATGCGAGCGCCGCCGATCGCATTTCCGCCTCTAAGATCGAACGCTCGGCAGCCGCTTTCGCTTTCTGGGCCGCATACAACTTGAGCCGAGGCAACGTCTGTTCGGCCGCGAACATCAAGTCACCGTCGTCGCGCCGCATGCTGCGTTCGGCGGTCATCACGCCCAATCCAGCCATCGGATCTTCCCACAACCGCACCGCGCGAATGCCTGCTTCGGCGGCGCGAACGCGGGCCTGCGCTGCCGCTACGGTTGGGTGATTGGTGCGGACTTCAAGACGCAGGGTGTCCAAAAATGTGATGTCAACAAGGCCCGCTTCCTGAGCGGAGACCCGTGCGCTAATCAGGGCGGCCATCAGCATGACGAGCGAAGGCCAGCGTTGGACAGGGCTAAAAGTTTTCATCGGTTTTATTCTCAAAGTTACTCAATGACGGAACATCTCCGTCAGCAAAAGTTGCGGGAAACAAGAAGGTTGAACTCAACCGCACAGCAGAGTGCGGAGGAGATTAAACCTAACCGATGAAGGGCGGGGCGAGGCTGTAAAACGCCGGGCCAAGCGACACTTCGGGCAGGAAGACCCAATGAACACGTTTAGCTTGGCGGAAATAGGAAGCTTGGGGGTCGTTTGCCATCACACTCGGCATGAGGGTCGAGGCCGGCAAAAGATATAAAACGGGAAAATCAGGAGCAGTGATCGTCGTAACATCGCCGCTGACCAAAAGGTTTTTAAGAGTGAAACAAACTGGCGTCGGAGTCGGAAGAGATGAATCGTGGCACGCCGATGCCTTGGCCGCACCATGGCAGGGAGGGCGTAATGATTCAGCGTTACCTCCGGCCGAATGGCAATGAACGAAGCAGAGCGTTTGTGCCGTGACAAAAGCAACGAGCAATAGAGCCGCCAGAACGCGGATCCAAGGACTCAGAATTGTATGACTAAAACGCATCTCGGCAACTTTACGACTATTTGATGCTCTGGCAAGTTTTGCTATCGGCGTTTGCTTATCGGCGTGTTTGCGCGGCGAACGCCACAGCCGTCCGCAAACACACTTCCGTTTGATTTAATGTCATCAATCATTACTACGCCACATCAGGGAAAATCACTCACCTCAATTTGATGAACTGAAAACCCCGTTCGTAGCCGTGTGAACGGCCTCCGAGAAGGACCGGCCCGATCAGTGGGGCAACCAACTCGTGTTGATCGTCCTGCCGGAGTGCCCCGACAACGTCGAGGCCGCACTGGGTGCATGGCTGAAGCAACATCTTCAGAGCCGCCGGAACACGCTGCGGTTCCTGCTACCCAAGAAAGCCGACGGCAACATCTATTTCGACCGCGACTTGATCGTGTGTGCGCGGGCGGTGCATCTGGCCAACCAGTGGAAAGACACAGACGCCGCCTACAAGCCGTTGTTTACAACGTGCCAGACATCGCACCTGCGGCCCAAGCTCAAGGACAAGTTCGACACGTTCGCGTTGCTGGACATCTGGAACTTTGCCCAGCCGGACCAGTGCCGGTTCACCATCGAGAAGCACAACGCCACCGGCGACAAGATTCCCAAGGCCATCCACACCAAGATCGAGGGCGAACTGTTCATCGTCGAAGATTTCGAGGCCGCCGCCGTGGCGCATGCCACCAGCAGTTCCGCGCTCTCCAAGTTTCTGACCGAGCTTCAGGAACCGGCCATAGGCGGCAAACACTGCATCCCGTGGCTGGGTGAAGTGACTGCCAAGGAAAGGGTGCTGCGGTTGTGCGCCGCCGGGAAGCTGGCGATCAACGTCCGTGGGTTGGAACTGCTCCAAGCGGAACCGGGGGAAACCGAGGACGTGGCGTGGATGCGGATCAAGGGCAAGCTCGGCTCCGGCAAAGAACTGGACCAGACATTCATGTCCCTGCCCGGCGCTATGCCTTTGAGCGGCGGCACGCTCCCGCTGCCGTTCGCACCCACTCCGCCGTCCACGACCGCCGGGCCGACGCCACCACTTCCACCGGGCCCCGGCCCCGGCATCTTTGGTCCAACGGGCCGAACGACACCCACGCCACCGAAACTCCAGAACTTCGGCACGCCGCCCAAGTCGCCGGTGAACCTGCTGGGCGAGGTCGAGAAGTGGGGCATCAGCCCGGCCACGAATCTGGCGAACGTCAACATCAATATCACCACGATGACCGGGGCGCAGTTGACGCAGTTGCTGAAGAACCTGCCGGACGGTGCCACCTACGGTTTGAATCTCGACAAGGAGGCTCAATGACCTCTGCCCGCGACCCGAAGCTGCTGGACGCTGTATTGACCGCCAGCCCGGTGGACGCGTGGCTGGCTGTCTTCGACAAGCTGTACGAAGTGTTTTCGGAACCGCTGACGCCTCAGCATGTCGAGCGTGAGGTTGCCGACCGTGAGCGCAAGGTGGTGGAACTTGAACTCCTGCTTTCCGGCTCCGCGTGGGAACTCTGGCGCGAATTTGAAGCCAGCGTGCCGCGCACGACCAAATCCCTGATCGAGTTCTGGAACACCACGCCGGCCGGCAAGGCGGTGCTGATCCTCGATGGCCTGTCGTTGCGCGAGATGCCTTGGCTCTTGCAGGAGGCGAAGCGGCGCGGCTACCAGATTCACCAGACGGCGGTGCGTGGCTCCGAGCTTCACAGCGACACCACCCCGTTCGCCAAGGCGCTGGGCTTCAGTCAGCGATCTGCGCTGGAGAACAACGGCGCGGGCTTGGCGCACAACCTGCCCGGCGCATGCACCGAGAGCACGGACGCGGAATGGAGTTCCTGCCTCGACTGGATGGCCGCCGCGCCTGCCATCGTGCTCTGGCACCATTGGCCCGACGACCGCATCCACAAGCTCGCTGAACCCGGCGACGGTTTCCAGAAGCTCTGCCGGGAAGCCGCCGAGAAACTGACCTCCGATTCGTTTTGGACGATGATCGAGCGCATGACCACCGGGCGGCGTTTGGTCATCACCAGCGACCACGGCTACGCCGCCTCCGGCATGTTCCATGATGTCGGCAGCCGGGAACAGGCGAACTGGCTCAAGACCAATTTCGGCAGCAGCCGGTTCTCGTACGGCCCCGGCACGGAGCACCATTGGGTGCCGCCCATCTCGCTCTGCCTGACCACGGAACACGGCACCAATCAATTTGCGCTGGGCCGCCGCAAATGGCGCAGCCACGGTGGCTACCCAACGATGGCCCACGGCGGGCTGTCGTTGCTCGAAGTCACCGTGCCGTTCATCGAAATCTCAAAGACGCAGCAACTCATGCCTCCACGCACCAAAGGAAAATCGAAGAAGGAACTGCTCGCGGAACAAATCGCGGCAGCGGTTGGTGCGGGGCGCGAGGTCGCGGTCGAGACGGTGGACTTTTCCGATCCGAACCGGCCCAAGACCTGTCTCGAAGTTGATTTCCCCATCATCCCCATCAACCAGATCGCCGGGCCAGAGATGAGTTCGGGCGCGGCGAAGAAACCCATCTACGCATGGCAGAAATGCTGGGCGCGGCGAAGTTCGGCAGTTTTTCGCGGTATGCTCCTCGCTAGTGCGATCAGAGCGCCGGAGGACGAGAGCAAGTCAGCAAAGGCGGTGTGGGATGCCTTTTACGCCAACCACCAAAAGCGCGGTGCGCTACGCCATCTCAAGGTCGCTGATCCGTTCATGGGTGGCGGCACGACCATCGTGGAGGGGTCGCGGTTGGGGATACAGATGTTCGGCTGTGACCTGAATCCGGTCGCATGGTTCGTGGTGAAGAACGAGATGGCACAGGTGGACCTTGCCGAGGTCAAGCGGTTGCTTGCCGACATCGAAGCGGAAGTCAAACCGCTCATCATGCCCTACTACGCCTGCGACGGTACCGTGGCAGGAGCGGCGGAACTACCGCTACGAAGGACCAGAAATCATCTACACCTTCTGGGCGAAACATGGCCCGTGCCAGCGCGAGGGGTGCGGACATCGTAATCCCATCAAGTTTACACCCGTCGTGGCCATTAAGACGCTGACCGTGGATGCGTGGCAAGACTGGGAGTGTCGTGGCTGCGGCAAGAAGTTCGACGTGGAGCGGCGAGCAGCGCGGATGGCCTCGGACGTTCCTCTGTACGTCTCCCCGGACGAAAAGCCGTTTGCCATCATGGACGACGAGGGCCGCTATGCTTGTCCGCATTGCGGCAAGACCCGTCACGATGAAAAAGCGTTTGCAGAAAACAACTCGCCCGAATTAGGCAAGGCTAAGAACAAGAAGGTGGAACTATCGCTGCTCGTCCATCCGCAGTGGCTCGAAGGGTGCCCGAAGTGCGACGAACAGACCCGTGATTACGGCGGGAGCGCAACCGATTCCGTCGAGGCAACTATACGCTGGAACCATGCCCGCGCCGCCAAGCTGCGCTTGCTCGAAGTGCGTGGCAAGCTGCCGGAGCAAGTCACCTGCCGCGAAACGGGCGTCACGTTCACTACCACCGAAGACGGCGGAACGGTCACCAAGCCCGGCAACTTCGAGTGACAGGCATCCACATGTGGCAAGGAGCAACGGAACTCACATTTCTCGGCACCGGTTCAATCGACCTCATCATCACAGACCCGCCGTTCGGCGGCTTACTTCACTATTCTGAGCTTTCCGACTTTTTCTACGTTTGGCTTCGTTTGGCATTACGAGACTCGTATTCCGAAGTCTTCGACCCTCAGTTCACTCCTAAGAATCTCGAAGCCGTTGCTAATGTGGCGCGGCACCCTGACGATGCTGACGCCTTCTACAAACGCATTCTCACGGATTGCTGGCGTGAGGGGTATCGGGTTTTGAAGCCGGGAGGCATCTTGGCCTTCACATTTCATCACAGTGAGGACGAGCCGTGGGTAGGCGTGTTAGAGAGCTTGTTCGATGCAGGCTTCTACCTCGAAGCAACGTTTCCAATCCGCAGCGACGAAACGAAGGGTGAAGGAGAATTCGGCTCCAAGCTAATCGAATACGACATTATTCACGTATGCCGGAAACGAATGTCGGAGCCGCAACCGATCAGTTGGGCGCGGCTGCGGCGGCTGATTGTGGATGATGTGCGGAGGATCAGGAACCTGCTATCGCAACATCGAAACGAAGGGTTGCCCGCCGCTGATTTGCAGGTCATCAAGCGTGGGAAGGCGCCGGAGTACTTCTCCCGGCACTACGGCAAGGTCTATGTCGAGCAGGGTCGTGAGTTCACCATCCGCGAGGCGCTGGTGGGCATTAACACGCTGCTCGACGACGAAACCGGGACCAGCAGCGGCCCCGAAGCTCCGCCGCCCAACGCCGAACCCTTCACACGCCAGTTCTTCCGCATCTTCTACGAAACCGCGCAGGCGCCCCGTGACCAGATTCAGAAATTGCAGCGCGAGGAAGACGAAGCCTTGGGCGTCGGTCCCGACGAGTTCGCCTCGGAAACCGGCGCGGCAGCCGCCGAAGATGCCGCCGCCACCAGCGTCGCGGTCGCGTTGCCGGAGTAACGGCGGCGCATTAAGGAACTGCTGGCCAAGTTCCCACCGCAGCGGGAAACCAAGGTGGAGAAGCTGCTGGGAGCGCTGGGCGTTTTGTGGCGTGAGAACCCGCATGAGCGCATGGTGGTGTTCGCCACCTACCTCGGCAGCGTGGAGATGCTGGGCGCGGAGATTGACCAGCAGTATCCCGCTCAGGGCGTCACGGTGCTGAAAGGCGGTGACCACGGCGCAAAGGTGGCGGCGGAGAAGCGGTTCAAATCGCCGGACGGCCCCAAGGTGCTGATCTGCACAGCCGCAGGCCGGGAGGGCATCAACCTGCAACACGCCCGCATCCTGTTCAATTTCGACCTGCCGTGGAACCCGATGGATTTGGAGCAGCGGATCGGGCGCATCCACCGCTATGGGCAGCGCAACACCGCGCAGGTTTACAATCTCCTCCTGTCGGACACTATAGAAGGCTCCATCTTCCTGCTGCTCGACCAGAAGCTGGCGGAGATTGGTCGTGCGCTGGGCAAGGTCGATGAGGACTTGCGGACCCAAATTCTCGGTCAGCTTTCGCTGCAGTTGAATTACGCCAGCCTGTACGCCGACGCGTTGAGTGATCCTCAGTTGAAGCGCACGCGGGTTGAATTGGAGGCGGCGATGTCAAACGCTGTGGAGGCCCGCAAGGTGGTGTTCGAGTTGTTCCAAGACCTCGACGGTTTCCGGCTCGACGACTACAAGGCGATGGGCAGCCCGGAGGAAGCGATGAGCGCACTGGCGCGGTTCCTCGCCGACGTGGCGCGGGCGGAGGGCGAGACGTTTGCCAGCCGGAGCGAGAAACTGTTCGCGTGGATCAACCGGGAAGCCCAGACCGAACTGCTGCTGACGACGGAACGGGAGCTTTCGTTGCAGAAGGAGAACATCCAGTTGCTCGGCCTCGACCATCCGCTCATCACTGCGTACCTGCGCAGATACCGCGCCCTGCCGCCGGAGGAAATCGGCATCCGGGTCCAGTCGGGTGCCAATGGCAAGGGCGTGCTCGCGGTGGGGGCCGTCGAGGCTCGTGGTGACAAGGGACAGGTCAAACGCGCCATCGTCACCTTGGCGGTGGACGAAGACGGCAAGCGACAGATGGCATGGGAACGGCGCCCGGAGAAGCTGTGGCAGGCACAACCCGCCGCGCAGAACGGCAACCACCGGGACGCGAAGCTGGCGCTGATGCGCGACGGCTTGGAACCGATGCTGCAACGCGAGCTTGAGCATCATTATCCCAACAGCAAGGCGCTTGCTTGGGTGCGCGACCGCGGAAATGGCAGCATTACCTTCTGGCCGGAACCGGTAGATGCCTGTCGAGTTCCCGCTGAATTGGCGGGCTTTCGCACGGTCTTTACGGCGTTCCATCATTTTCGTCCCGAACAAGCGCGAGCCGTTCTGGCAGACACGGTGCACAAGGGAGAAGGCATTGGCCTTTTTGAATGCGGCCAGCACAGCGTCGCCCTCATGGTGTTCGCCGCGCTGGCAACGCCGGTCCGAGTGCTCCTTTGGACGCCATTTATCCGGCCATTTCGTTGGTCGCGGTTCTTCTGGACGTATCTCGTGCCGGCTGTTCCGCTGGTTTTGATGTTCGACACCGTCATGTCCTGTCTGCGTGTCTACAGCGTGGACGAACTGCGCGATCTCACCAGGGGATTGGATTGTTATGACTGGGAAATCGGGACCGTCTGGCCCCAAATGCCGCCGACGCCGAATACCTATCTTGTCGGAGTTCCTGCCGCTCCCAAGAAAGAGTTGGCGCAGATCGGACCCGAATTGCAAATTAAATTGGAGAGCACTCGGGATCGGAGCTTCTCATGAAACCTGTCATGCATAAACTCCCGTGCATCGCCGAAACTCTCAACAGCCAAGCGCAATCGTCGCAGCCACAAAGCATCCCGTTGGTCAGGCGTGGAACTTCAGCGCCCGTCCCGGCAAGGGTAAACATAAGTTCTTGACTGGTTGCCGGTCGCGGACAATCGGTGTGCCATTTACCAAAACGTGCTCGATGCCGGCCGAGAATTGGTGGGGTTGATCGTAGGTTGCTTGGTCAGCGACGGTCTCGGAGTCGAACACAACGACGTCGGCGAAGTTCCCCTCGCGCAGCACTCCACGCCCCTTCAGCCCGAAACGACGCGCGGGCGCTTCCGTGAGCTTATGGACGGCCTCCTCAAGACTAAACAATTTGCGTTCGCGCACGCAGCGACCCAACAAACGCGTCGCCGAACCATACTGGCGAGGATGAATGACGCTCTGCTCATGAAAAATGCCGTCGCTCCCCATCATGTATTTTGAATGCTTGAGAAACGGATCAACCAACGCATCGTCGCCGCCACCGAAGACCAGCAAGACGGCCAGATTCTCTTCGATGAGCAAATCCAGCAAGATGTCGGCTGGGGCGCGCCCGATTGCTCCTGTGTAATCCGCCAAGGTCTTGCCAATATGCGCCGCATTTTCGCGTCCGGGCAGCCAAGCGATGCGAATAGCGCTCAGGTCCCTGAACATTAGACTTCGCGCAAACTCGTCACGCACCCGCCGATCATTCAGCTTCGCCTGCACTGTCAGCGCGCCATCCTCCCAGACTTCGTACGGCAACAGATAATTCAGCATCGTCGAGCCGGGAAAGTACGGATAAACGTCGAAACTAAAATCCACTTCATTCACTGCCACCGTGTTGATGTAACGAATGATTTCTTCACTCTCCTGCTGCGTCGTGCCCTTCAAATGGGAGATATGGACTGGAATGCCGGCGCGCCGGCCGATCTCGACAGCTTCTTTTACGCCGTTGAGCGTCCCTTTCTTATATCGGACGTGCGTGACGTAAACGCCCTGTGCGGCACGCAACGGCGCGCAAGCCTCCACCAATTCGTCCGTCGTTGCAAAACACTCGGCGATGTAATCCATCCCAGTAGAAACTCCAACCGCGCCAGCCGCCATGCCGCGTTCAATCTCAGCGATAATGAGCCGCATCTGAAAGTCGTCTGGAACCGCGCGCCCGAAGCCGCAGGCCAACGACCGGACATTGGCGTAAGGAATTTGCGTGGCAACGTTTTGGGCCGCGCGATGGTCGAGAAGCGCCATGTAGTCGGCGAGCGTTTCCCAACCCCGATATTCTTCAAAGCGCAACGCGTCGAGCGCTCGCAGATAATGAATCCAATCATGGACAACGTGGCGGCTGACGGGCGCATAAGAAATGCCGTCGGCCATGATTAATTCCGTCGTGAAGCCTTGCGTGGTTTTGGAAACCAAGTTCGGGGTCTTCAGAAGCCACGCGTCCGAGTGCGTATGCACGTCGATAAATCCCGGTGAAACGATTTTGCCGGAAGCGTCGATGTTTTGGCGGGCCACAGAGCCGCGAAGATCGCCGATGTTAGCGATGCGACCGCCGACAATGCCGATATCAGCGCGCGCGCGAGGAGATTTCGTGCCGTCAATAACGGAACCATTTTGAATAAGAAAATCGAGCATGATTAGGTAGATGATCGGCCAACGCTGGCGCGGAGCGCGGACATTCCTGTCCGCAGCAATACCCGAGGCGGGAGCGAGAACCTTATCCGGAGATCAGAAAGCGTGCCGTCATTAGTCGCAGCGCAGACTTTCAGTCTGCTGTATCGCCGATTTGTAATCGGCAGACCGTCCGCGCCTTCCAGAACGCTCGAACTGGCGGGCGGTTCACAGAATTCAATTCTTCCAAGCAGGGTGAAACTCTGCGCTACGCTAACCGCATACGGCCAAGAATGTCCGCGCTCCGCGCCCAGAAATGCGTTAGTGTTCATAATAACGCCTCCAGCAGCAGGACCAGGAGCAGTGCTAGCACGGAACCTGCCGTGGTGATCATTGTCCATGTTTTTAGCGTCTGCGCCACCGTCAGATTGAAGTATTCTTTGACGATCCAAAAGCCTCCGTCATTGACGTGCGACAGAATCATCGAGCCGGCGCCGAGCGCGATTACCAAAAGCTCCGGCTTGGTCTCTGGATGGTTGCCCAAAATCGGAAGCACCAGACCGGCCGCGGCCGTAATGGCAACCGTAGCCGAACCCACCGCGATACGGATGGCCGCAGCGATTAACCAACCAAGCAACAGTAAGGAGACAGACAACCCCGCCGTCAGTTCGCTAATGGCAGTGCCGACGCCTCCCGCGATCAGGACCTTGTTGAAACCGCCGCCAGCGCCCACGACCAGCAACACCGAGGCGACAGGTCCAAGACAATCCTCGCTGAACTTCAGAATTTGCTGGGCGTTGAAACCGCGGGCCACGCCGAAAGAATAAAAAGAAAAGAGTGTCGCAACCGTGAGCGCCGTCACCGGATGGCCGATAAAACCGCTCCATTTACGCAAGGGCGATTCGAGCGCAAGCATGAGATCGGCGGCCGTAGCCACGAGCATTAGCGCGACCGGCAAGAGGATGGTGAACAGCGTCAGTCCGAAGCTAGGAGGATTCGGATGTTCCACGGGTCGGGCAAACTGTTCGGCGAATTTTCCGCCGGACTCGACGACAACACGTTGTCCCAGTCTTCCGGCGATGGGACCGACCAACAACGCCAGCGGCAACGCGACAATGATCGACCAAAGAATGGTTTTTCCAACGTCGCACTTGAGGACGCCAATGGCAGCCATAACACCTGGATGCGGCGGAACAAGCGAATGCACGCAGGCCAGGCCCGTGACCAAGGGGAGTCCGGCGTAGAGGAGCGGTTTGCGCGTCTCGCGAAGCAACGCGTAAACGATCGGAACCAACAACACAAACCCGACCGCGAAGAAGACAGGCAATCCAACCACAAACCCGATGACGGTGAGCGCCCAGTGCAACTTCTCGGCGCCAAAGACGCGGACAAACGTGTTGGTGATTTGCTGCGCGCCGCCCGATTCGGCGAGCATCTTGCCGATGACTGCGCCAAGTCCAATCACCATAGCGATCGACCCGAGCACGCCGCCAACACCTTCTTGGAAGGCCTTGCCAATGTCGGCCGGTTTCAAGCCACTACAAACGCCGACGAACAGAGAGGCGATAACGAGCGCGATGAACGAATTCAACTTCCAGCGCACCACCAGCGCAACGAGCAAGCCAATCGCAACAAGGGTGTAAAGAATGAGCTGCGCGTTATGACTCATGCCGTTCTAATTTTCAATCGCTATTGGTATCGCACACCAATGTGCAAAAGGAAAGAACGTCCGAAGCCTCTGAATCGCTCTGAATCCCCAAACGCTTTCCGGGCGTTGCAAACCTAAAGCGTGAACGCCGTGCTCCTTCACCAACAACTTGCCGGCACAATCGTAGCGGCGGGCGTCCTGCCTGCCGTAGAGCCGAGGCATCCTGCCCGGCGGATCACGCGTACGCACTCGAACGCAGCTCCTCGTTTCAAGCGTTGCTCCGGGCGGCAAGATGCGCGCCCTCTACGGCAGGCAGGATGCCCGCCGCTACCAACCGCTACCAACAACGTGGTATTGTCATCGTGCCATTTGGGTGTTACCGTCATTCGATGCAGACATTGACGATCAAGGTAAAACCCGAACAAGACGCGTGGCTGGCAAAGCAAGCGAAGGCGTTGAAGCGTTCGAAGGGCGGAATCATCCGCGATCTGATCGATGAGCGCCAAGCGGGGCGGAAGGGGAGTTTGGGAGAGGCTCTCGCGGATTTGTGCGGCTCGCTCCAGGGATCGAAGGATTTGAGTACGCGACCTCTCAAACGCTATGGCCGCAGTTAGGCTAATCTGTGATACTGGTCCCTTGGTGGCATTCTTTAACCGTCAGGACCAGTATCACCGATGGGCTGCCGACCAGTTTGATCGAATCTCTGGACCCCTCTTAACCTGTGAAGCTGTCATTTCAGAAGTCGTGTTCCTATTGCAGGATGATGGTCTTACCACGGATCCCCTTTTCGAAGCTGTTGAGAGAGGAAAGCTGCTCGTACAATTCTCTGCGGAAGAACACTGGGCTGATCTCCGCCGTCTCGTTCGTAAATATGAAGACTTGCCTATGAGCCTGGCCGATGCGTGCTTGGTCCGGATGGCCGAATTGGCCGAGCATTGCCAAGTGTTTACGACTGATCGGCATTTTCGCATTTACCGGAGAAGCGGCCGACATCTCATCCCCATGCTGGCTCCCTTCTGAATCACTTCTTTCAAAGCGAAGCCGATCAGATCGTGTTGTCCACGTCTCCACGTGGGCACGTAAGGCAGCCAGTGCTGATTGCAACCCGTCGTTTGTGTATCGGTTAATTAATCTAATGTGTGGCGGGCGCGATTGTCGGCATCGCGACAGCGATAGCTTTCGTAGCAATCTCCAATTCGCGTTCGGAATGCACGGCGCTCACGTACCAGCGCCCTTCTGGAAGCAAATAGATGCCGTTCGCGAGCATCGCAGCGCGGAACTTTTCGCAGTCGGCAGCATCGGCGGCTAATGTCTCCCGATAATCTCGTGGCGGCTTGGCCAGGCCAAAGTGCGCGCTAAAAGCGGCGCCGGACCCGCAAGTGAGGAATTGAACTCCGTGAGACTGCGCCGCTTTTTCCAACGCCGCGCGCAACGCATGGCCGTGAGCGTGCATTCGTTTGAAGGTGTCGGGTTGCGCAAGCGTGTTGATGGTGGCGATGGCGGCCGCAATGCAAATAGGGTTTCCGTTGTAGGAACCGCCATGAGTCGTTCGACCGTCCCGCAATACATCGAACATTTCCGAGCGTCCCCCAACGGCGGCAAGACTGAACCCGCCCGCCAGGGCTTTGCCGTACACGGAAAGGTCAGGTTCGAGTCCGTAGTACTCGCGCGCGCCGCCCAAGGCGAGGCGAAAACCGGTAATGACCTCGTCAAATATCGAAACCGCGCCGTACCGGCGGCACTTCTTGAGCACTCCAGCGAGGAAGCCGCGCGTTGGTTCGCACGAGCCGCTATTGACCAGGAGCGGCTCCATAATGACGCCGGCGATCTGGCCCGGATGCTGGGCAAAGCAGCATTCAAGCGCGCCAAGATCATTCCAAGGCGCTGTCACGGTATGCTGATATTCGCTCACGGGCTGACCGCCGAAACCGGGCTCGGGTTGAAACGGATCATTCCCTCTAGGGCGATGACTGACATGAATGTTGTTCATCCAACCGTGATAATGCCCTTCAAACTTCACGATCTTGTCTCGGCCAGTCGTGGCGCGAGCCAGCCGAATAGCAGCTTGAACGGCTTCCGTCCCTGAGCTCGAAAAGATGACTTGTTCGACGCCAGGCGCGACGCGCGTGATGAGTTCGGCCAACTCAATCTCACCGTGATGTTGCGCGCCGAATGTGTAGCCGCATGCCAATTGACGGGTCACCGCGGCATTGATCGCAGGATGATTCGATCCGAGAATCAAAGGCCCCCAGCCGAGCGTGTAATCGACCAACGTGTGCCCATCGATGTCGTAAAAGTACGGCCCATCCGCCCGCTCGAAATAGAGAATCGGCGTTACGCTCCGGCGCAAACCGCTCGAGACGCCATTCGCGAGCTTCTGAGAGGCGCGGGCGAGAGCTGCGGCGGAATTGGGGGCTTCAAACATGTTAACTGGGGAAATAAGTTACATCGTTAAATGGTTACAAAGGTTACATGGTTGCATGTATCGGTCGTTTCAATCGGCGTCAAACGAGATGTCACCTAAGAACTCGCAACACTTGATCGCTACTAAGCTCATGTAACCATGTAACTGTGTAACCACGCGTGTGGCCGTGTCATTTCAATTCCGGCCTCACGTTGCCGTAAGCCCATGGCGCGGCAAACGGCGGCGCTTTGGGCGGCTCGGGCACTTTGCCGGGTGTCATCAGCTTCGCCAATTCGAGTCCAGTTTCGAGGAATTGGCGGCCGGCCGTGATCTCGAGATTGCTGTAAAACGTCAGCCGCGTTTCGTAACCGCCTCCTTTTGGACCGAACGCTTCTTCCGTTGGCACGTAACCGACGCAGCCATTAGCCAACTCAACCGGCCAAGTGAATTTGAAATTGCTTCGCTGTTTCATTTCCAAGCCAAATTCAACGAAGTACTCGGCAGGATTGGAGACAAACACCGCCGGGCCAACTTGAATCGCCTGCACTTCGACCTCTTCGGCGGGAAATCTGGCGATCAATGCGTCGAGCAAGATGATTTCCTTGGCGAAAATCCATTCGCTGTGACCAACCTCTTTCTCAGTCTTCTGCACGATTTCGAGCGACTTCTTGACCCGATCGGGAGAAGGAACGCGGCGCTTGATCGTCCAAACTTTCGATTTGGCATCCACCGAGCCGCCAACGCCCGGCTCGGATCGCAACAGAACTTTCACAGCTTCCGCGCCCACGCATCCGCCGACGCGTTGCGCTTGTTTGTCTCCGGAGGGATCGGCGTATGGACTCAAATTGTCGACTTGCGTAATGTCTCCCGAAGCGCCTTGCAAGAAGACCACTGGGACATCGGCGCTCAGGCCTCCGCGAATCGTTTGTTCGAGATAATGAATCCAATTCGCCGAAAAGCCAGGCGGGCTCGTTGTGGCGTGACAAGCGAAGTTCACCATCACGCCGAGCAACCGATTGTTCTTGTCCCACGCGCCGATGACGCCGACTTCGGGATCGATTGGACCGGCATACTCGAAGATGTCCGGATTCCCGCGGCCGGGATGCGTGATGGTCGTTCCATTCTTCAAGCGCAGGCGGCGATTGAACGAAACTTTGTCCTCGCGTCCCGACCCGAAACTGCAGCGCGCTTCGACGCGAAAATCATTCGCCAGGCAAACGGCATCCGTGATGGCTTTCTCCAGACGTTTGATGTAGCCCGGATCACCGCCCGGAGATTTCTCGTAGGCGAGGTTTTGGACGAGCGGCGAAGCGTGATCGAAATCGCCGGGCATGATCCAACCAACGGGACCGGATGAATGCGAATGCGAGGCGCCAATCATGATGTGTTCGGGCGGAATACCGCAACGCTCCTGAATGGCCTTGCGAGCTGCTTGAGCATTCTCGCGACGAATGAACAGCGCGTCAATCCCGACCAAGGCAACTCGCTTGACGCCATCGTCGAAAACTGCCGCGCGCACTTTGCAAGGATCGTGAACGCTTCGGCCGAAGTTCTTGCCGTAGTTGCCGGGCATTTCCATGCCGACATCCGGCGTGATGTCGCGCTGAGCGAACCCGGCCTTGAATTCGGCTGCGGCGGCGAGGCGGTTTCCGAGCATGAGGACGATAACCGCCAGACAAAGTTGCGCTGGGCAACAAACCCGTGTGTCTTTGAAGAGTTCGCACATAAGTGACATTGGGTCAGTCGAAGTTTGTGACGAATCCAAACACGTCCCGGCGACCCGGTCAACCCTGCCTCGCAGGATAGTAGCAATTCGCATTTTGACAGGTAGGGACGGCGCGCTGCGCTGTCCGAGCGAAGCAGTGCACCCAAGAGTTGTTCCGGTGCATCGTTTTGCAGAAAGCAGGACAGCGCCGCGCGCCGTCCCTACCTGCCCGAACTTGGATGATTTTTGTCCTCCATTATTTTGTCCGTTCGAGTGGGGACAAAATGATAAAACGACAAAATCATAAAGGAACCGGCCTCCCCATGAACCACCTGGCAGGACAGGGCGAGATCACGGCTGGCCGAATCATTTTTGGTGAAGCTGGCGTTGAACCGATCCTCGGCGTCACCGCGCTCGAGTCTGTCGGCATCATCGTCGATCCGGTGAACAAGACGCTCAAGCGACTGCCCGCAATCCCACTTAAGTGATGAACGGGGCTTCTTTGCGTGTTGTCAGTGGATCGAGCTTTGCCAAACCGAAACGGCCACAACGAAACTTGTCACGCGCGCGTTCATTCCACGCAGCCTACACAAACTGCAACTTCGTCGTTGGCGCTTCGGTATCCCAACCGCGCGGCGGTTTGCTGTTGATCGAGGAAACGTCCTTAATCGAAATCTGACGGCCGCGCGTTTTGGCGCTCTTCACTTCGACCTCGGACGGATTGCAAGTTTGTTGATTGATCTTTTGATAAGGCGCTGGCTTGTACTTGATGAACAGCTCCGCCGGCGTGTCGGGTTCAAAAAACAAGACCTTCGATTTGGGCGGGATGCAGTGATAAACCTTGTTCATGATGGTCCCGCCAAAGGTGAACCGTTTCAGATAAGTAGCTTCGCGGTTCGTGTAGGCCAAGGTGAAGATGCGATCGCGCTCCGGCAGACCGCAATAGACGACATCGGGGCCGACAAACAGTTTCTCTGGAAGCTCGATCACTTTGTAGTGACCGTCTTTGAAAATCAGCATCAACTTGTCGAACTTCGTGCAATCGACCTTGAACTCGTCGCCCGAAACTTTGTGGCCGACGTAGCCGGATTCGCGGTCGTACGCGACTTTGAAGGCCTTGAACGCCACATCGCGCGCTTCCACTTCGTCGTAACGGCTGCTCTTCGTCAGACGCGGGTAGAGCGGGCCGTACTTCTCGATCAAGCCCTCCAGATGGCCGATGGCATACTTGGTAACGTTCTTTAAGTTCTTGGTCACTTCCGCGAGCTCGGCCTTGACCTTGTCCATTTCCTCGCGGTGCTTGTTGATGTCGAAGAGCGAAATGCGGCGAATGCGAACGCCCAAGAGCATCTCAACATCCGCGTCAGTCAAGTCGCGCAGCATTTCCTTTCGGAACGGTTTGAATCCTTCGTAAACGGCGCCGACCACCGCTTCGTTGGTTTTGCATTGCTCGATCTTCTTGTAGATGCGGTTCTCGATGAAAACCCGGACGAGCGTTTTGAAGTGCAGTTCTTCCTGAAGTTTGTGCTCCTTCAGTTCCAACTCGCGCTTGAGGTCTTTAACGAGCTTCGTCGTATTTTCGCGCAAGACTTCAGACACCGTGAGTTCGACGGGCCGGTTGTCTTTGATGACGATGATCCGGCTGTTAATGGTCGTTTCGCAATCCGTGAAGGCATAGAGCGCATCGACCAACTGATCGGCGCTCACGCCTTGAGGGGCTTTGATCTCGATCTCGACCTCTTCGGAGGTGAAATCGTTAATGCTGCGCACCTTCAGCTTTCCCTTGCGCGCCGCATCCTCGATCGACGCAATCAACGATTCGGTCGTCGTAGTGGGCGGAATCTCTTTGATGACAACGGTCGAGTCGTCCTTCGTTTTGATTTTGGCGCGAACCTTAACACTGCCTTTGCCATCCTGGTACTCGCGGGCATCCATCAAACCGCCCGTAGAAAAATCCGGCAGGCATTTGAACGGTTGCTTCTTTAAGATTGCGATCTGCGCTTGCAACAGTTCCGGGAAGTTGTGCGGCAAGATGCGGCAGGCCATCCCCACGGCGATCCCTTCGGCGCCGAGCATTAACAAGACCGGCAGCTTGGCCGGCAAGGTGACTGGTTCTTTGTTCCGTCCGTCGTAGCTGGGAACGAATTCGGTCAGTTCATCGTTGAAGATTTCGTTCCGGGCGAGTTCGGTCAGGCGGCATTCGATATACCGCGGCGCGGCCGCAGGATCGCCGGTAAAAACGTTGCCGAAGTTACCTTGGCCTTCGATGAGGTAACGTTTGTTAGTCAATACGACGAGCGCGTCGCCAATGGCCGCCTCGCCATGCGGATGGTACTGGGCGCAGTGTCCCGAGATGGTCGCGACTTTGATGAACCGCCCATCGTCTTTCTCGTGCAGCGACCAAAGAATGCGCCGTTGGACTGGCTTCAACCCGTCCGCGAGATTCGGGATGGCGCGGTCGCGGATGACGTAGGATGCGTATTGCAAAAAGCTGTGGTCCATCCGCCGATGCAGAGGTCCATCGACTTTTTGCGGCGCGCCATCGAGGCGGCTCGTTTCTGATTGCGGCTCTTTTTTCCCGGCGGCATTTCCGTTGTTCGATTCACTCATGGGCTGACTTGTGCTGACGTTCTAGCGACTGTTCATTTCGTCAGTGATCGTGTGTGTTTAACGTAGCGCAGACTGCCGAGTCTGCTGTTTCGCAGGATGCCATCCTGCGTTGCGTCGGCCGCTCAAACGCGTGCGAAAACCTGCCGATTGGCAATCGGCAAAACGGCAGACTGGGCAGTCTGCGCTACGCTAAACGGATACCAGTGACCTCACTGACCGATTCAATGGACACGAATCCTGGCTTGCACGCAAGATTTGACGAAGGGAAACAAAAGGCAACGAAGCAACAAATATTCATCCAACTAAGGGCACTGGCCACCGATTGGGTGTTTTGATCCAGCCAGGACAGTCAGGCCGCCTCCGGACCCGGCGCCAACCTTCTCAATGCTTGGAGATATTTGAAGCAGACAAAGTTCAACGCGAGAAATGTGATCAGAACAGAAACAATTACTACAGCAAACCGCGCTCGTTTCGGAACGGTAAACGTAAACGTCAAATTATAAATGATCGTCATCCCAACGATTAAGAACCGCGTACAGGGTCCCTTGATTCGCTGAACGAAATCTCTTTGATCAAGGAGCAAACGTGGTGCGACCGCAACGCCGGCCCAAAAACTGAACATGCCAAATTGAAAGCGGAACATGGCGATGAATGGGGGCATCGGGTTTGCTCCAGGGCGATAATCCGATGAGGAACCACTCGACCGCCAGTCCAATGCTGCCGGCGGTTAAATAGCAAATCAGGAACGATTCCGGCTCGCTAAGGCGCTTGTCCAAAATCTTGCCAATGAGGCGAACGAGGGCCAAAAACGGAACAAACGCGATGAGCGTGGGAAGGATCCAGCCCGCGTATGTATTCTTCAACACGCCTTGCGTGATGAATTCATCGAGCCCCGCCACCAGCAAACCGAGCAAGCAAAAACGCAGGAAAGGGCTCATAGCATGGATACGCTTCAGTTGTGGGTCTCGCTCTGCAATAGTCCAAACGGCTGGTCGTTGGCCAGGACTTTTTTCGCAACGATTCTTCGGAGCGCGGACATCCTTGTCCGCAGCAATTGGAAATGAACGACGCGCGTTCGAACGGTCGAGAACGGCCAGACATTCGAAATTCCTGCGGACAAGAATGTCCGCGCTCCGTTTTGGTTGCAGCTGCGTCCACGTTGCGCCGTATCGCCAACTTTCAGTCAGCAGACCACCCGACCTGCCTCAGTCAACCTCGGTGACAAAATCCATCATTCCAATTTCGAACGTTTTGCGTAGTATATGTCTCGATGCGCAAGATGAATCGCTGGATCCGAATGGTCGTTACTGTGTGGGCGATCGCGGGATCTCTTTCGGTATTCGCACCGCGCGCCGAACCGATTGTCGCCGCTCCGACTTCGAGCGACAAAACAAAACCTGCAAATCCAACCGCGGAGGCAATGCGCATCCTCGGAAAAAACTGCCTGAGCTGCCATAACGACGAGAAGAAGAAAGGCGGACTGACCTTGAGTTCGCGCGAGGCGCTTTTGCAAGGAGGCGATAACGGAACAGTTCTCGCGCCTGGCAAGGCCAGCGAGAGCCGGCTGGCCGCCGTGCTGTTGCCGGATGCGGACCCGCACATGCCTCCTAAGAAGCAACTCACCGACCAGCAAATCGAAACGTTGCGAACGTGGATCAACCAAGGCGCCAATTGGAACAGCGAAGCTTTGGATGAAAGCCCGGTCCTGCTTGATCCGAACAAATTGCAGCCATGGTCGAGCGCATATCAACCGGCGCTCGCCATCGCCCTGTCGCCTGACGGCAAGCAATTGGCTGTCGCGCGCGGCCGTGAAGTTTTGATTTACGAAACCGGCCAGACGAATCAATCCGTCGCCGGCACATTGGACGGACACCGAGATATTGTGCAATCGCTCGCTTGGAGTCCCGATGGCCAATGGCTGGCATCGGGTGAATTTCGACGCGTCCTCCTTTGGGATGCCAAAACGCTGAAGCAGTCATTGCAAATCACGAATTTCGCCGGACGGATCACCGCGCTCGATTTCACGCCTGATTCGACGGCCTTGGCGATAGCGGATGGCGCCGAGACACAAAGCGGCTGGGTTCATCTGTGGAGGCTGGCCGATGGAGAAATCAAGCTGAGCTGGATCGCTCATGGCGATTCCATTTTGGATATCAAGGCTAGTCCAGATGGCAACCTCTTAGCCACAGCGAGCGTGGACAAACTCGTTAAGCTTTGGGAACTGCCAAGCGGCCAGGAACGGGCCAAGCTCGAAGGCCACACCGGACATGTCCTTGCACTGGCCTTCAAACACGACAGCGCTCTTTTGGCCTCCGCGGGCGCTGACAAAGAGATCAAGATTTGGGACATAAAAACCAAGGAACAAAAAATTACGATTGAACGGCATCCCGCTGCCGTCACCGACCTGGCTTGGACTGCGGATGGAAAGGCCATTTTCTCAGCGTGCGAAGATGGAGTTGTGCGCCTCTGCGAAGAAGCCAAGGATCACCCCTCGAAAACGTATAGCGGAGCAAATGACATGCTTTATGCCGTCGCGGCTTCAGCCGATGGGAAAACAGTTTACGGCGCCGGTTTCAATGGGTCAGCGCGCGTTTGGAATGCCAGCGGAAAAATCGAGCGAGAATGGCCAGCCGCCGCGACTGCGGCGACGCCCACCACATCCGAAACACCCTTGAGTTTCGTCAATGATGTGCTCCCGATCTTGAGTAAAGCCGGCTGCAATGCCGGCAAATGTCACGCCAAGCAAGATGGGCAAAATGGGTTTAAACTCTCTGTGTTTGCTTACGATCCCAATTCTGACTTCAAGGAAATTCTTAAAGACGCGCGAGGCAGGCGTGTTTTTCCAGCGTTCCCCGAGGAAAGCTTGTTGTTGAAAAAACCGGCCATGGCGGTTCCGCACGAGGGGGGCGAACGATTTGCAGTTGATTCAAAAACCTACGTGACGCTTTTGCGCTGGATCGAACAAGGAATGCCTTACAGCCAGCCCAACGAGCCAACGCTCACGAACATCGAAGTTTCTCCAGCTGATGCTCAATACCGGAAAGAAGCCAGGCAATCTCTCGTCGTGAAAGCCCGATATTCGAATGGAAACGTTCGCGATGTCACCGATCTGGCAGAATACGATTCGAACGACAAAGAGATCGCCGAGGTCAGCGAGAACGGCGAAGTCAAGGTGGGAAAGCTTTCGGGCGAAACTGCGGTAATTGCCCGATTCATGGGCATGGTAGCTGTCTCGAGAATCACCGTTCCTGCCGACCGCGTGCTGGCCGATGCGCTTTACACCTCCCTTCCCGTCAACAATTTCATCGATGAGTTGGCTTACGTCCGTTTCAAGAAACTTGGGTTGCTGCCTTCCGACCGTTGCACAGACAGCGAATTCCTGCGACGCGCCTCGCTCGATACGATCGGCGTGCTGCCAAGTCCAGAAGAGGCGAGGAAATTTCTCGATGACACGGACGCGGAAAAGCGGAACAAGCTGATCGACCGTTTGCTCGAAAAGCCTGCTTGGGGTGATTACTGGGCAAATAAATGGGCCGACCTGCTTCGGCCCAATCCCGACCGCGTCGGCGTCAAGAGCGTCTTCATGCTCGATCAGTGGCTGCGCGAAAGCTTCCACCAAAACAAGCCTTACGATCAACTCGCTCGCGACATTATCACGGCTCAGGGCAGCACGCACAAATATGGTCCTGCTGTCGTTTTCCGAGATCGCCGGGAGCCAGCCGATATTAGCACGTTGGTCAGTCAAATTTTCCTCGGCGTGCGATTGGAATGCGCCAAATGTCATCATCACCCGAACGAGAAATGGAGCCAGGAAGACTTCTATCAATTTGCCGCTTACTTCGCAGAGATTAAGCGCAAGGGCACCGGCATATCGCCGCCGATCTCGGGGGACGCGGAAGTTTTGTTTCATACGCCAGGCGGCGACGTGAAACATCCCATCACGCAAGCGGTGCTCAAGCCAAAGCCGCCGGACGGCCCGCTGGCTCAACTCGAAGCCGGGCGCGACCCGCGGGGCGCGTTGGCCGATTGGGTTTGCGATTCGAAGAACCCGTTCTTCGCTCGCGCCGTCGCGAATCGTGTTTGGGCGGAATTCATGGGACGCGGCCTGGTAGATCCAGTGGACGATTTTCGAGCTTCTAATCCCGCCAGCAACGAGCCGTTACTCGATGCTCTGGCGCAGGACTTCGTTCGCCACGGTTACAACCTGAAACATCTGATGAGGACGATCCTGCGCTCGCATATTTATCAACTGAGCTCGCTCCCGAACGAGCATAATGCCCGCGATACGCGGAACTTCTCTCGCTCGCACCGAAGACGATTGCCCGCCGAAGTGCTCTTGGACGCTGTGATCGATGTCACCGGCGCGCCAACCACCTTTCAAGGCACACCCGCCGGCGCGCGCGCCATTGCAACGTGGAACTACAAGATCAGCTCCGAATTCATGGATGCTTTTGGACGTCCAAACTCCAGCAGCGATTGTCCGTGCGAGCGCGATGCGAAACCGAGCGTCGTGCAAGCACTGCATTTGATGAACTCGAATGATCTTCAAAACAAGATCGCGTTTCCTGAAGGACGGGCCAAACGTTTAGCGTCGAGCGAACGGCCGACCAAGGAGATCATCACGGAATTGTACCTCGCTTGTTACAACCGATATCCCACTCCCGAGGAACTGAGCCTGGCCAGCCGAGCCTTCGCAACTGCTGAAGCGACGCGGCAATCGGCCACAGAGGACATTATGTGGGCATTGATTAACTCGGCGGAATTTGTATTTAATCATTAATGTTTCGTGAGAACCGTAACGCAGACTTGCAGCCGGCAGCGCGTGCGCACTTCTCCAGCGTGTCCGATCGTGCGGGCACGCTGCAGATTGAAACTCCGCGTTACCAATTGAAGCGCAGGTTAAAACTTGGAGATTGTATGAACTATAACTGTGCGGGAATGGCGCGAAGAGACTTTTTGCAATTGGGCATCGGCGCTGTTTTGGGTTTCGGCATGACGGAATTGATGCGATTGCGCGGGGAGGTCGCGCGAGCCGCCGGAAAAGTTAGTCCGAGCCAGGTCAACTGCATCCTGATCTGGATGGATGGCGGTCCCAGCCATTACGAGACTTTCGATCCAAAGCCGGACGCTCCGAAAGAAATTCGTGGCGAACTAGGGCCAATCAAGACGGCTGTTCCCGGCATCCAATACTGCGAGACCGTTCCCAAGCTGGCCGCGATTGCCGACAAACTCACCATTGTCCGTTCGATTTGCCATCGTGATCCCAATCATGGCGGCGGCAACCACTACATGATGACGGGCGCGCCGACTCCTGTGCCGGTCAATTGCGGAGCCTTCGTTACATTTCATCCGTCGTTCGGTTCGATGGTCTCGCACAAACGAGGAATTCAAAACGGTTTGCCAGCTTACATGACCTTGCCGAATATGTCGCGGTCAGGCGGCCCGAACTTTCTAGGCGCGCAACATGCCCCTTTCGTCATTAGCGGCAATCCCGACAACAAAGATTTCAAAGTGCGCGACGTGGTCTTGCCATCGTCGATTGCCGATGGCCGGGCTGTCACGCGACAGCACTTGCGCCAATCCCTCGACCGCATGTTGCGCTTGACGGAAGCCGCAGCCGAAGATCCGACGGTCAATTTTGACACTTACTACCAGCAGGGGATCGATTTGGTCACGTCGCCGAAAGCTCAAGCGGCGTTCGATATCAGCCGCGAATCGGACAAGGTTCGCGAGCGGTACGGCCGGACAGATTTGGGCCAGCGGCTCTTGCTCTGCCGGCGATTAGTGGAAGTGGGCGTCTCGTTTGTGACGTGTTATTACGGCGGATGGGATCATCACACCAACATCTTCAAGGCGCTCAAAGAGAAACATCTGCCGAAATTCGATCAAGGTCTTGCCGCTCTGATTTCCGATCTTGATGAACGCGGGTTGCTCGATCGAACGCTCGTGATTGCTCTAGGCGAATTTGGCCGGACGCCGAAGGTCAATAAAGATGTAGGCCGCGATCATTGGCCGCACGCGATGTCGGTCCTGATGGCCGGAGCTGGCATCCCACGCGGCCAAGTTGTTGGCGCGACCGATGTAAAAGGATATTACGCATCCGAGAACATTTATTCGCCGGAAGATTTCGCAGCCTCTCTGTATATGAAGATGGGCATCGATCCGCACATGATCCTTCACACGAATACAGGGCGGCCCATTCCACTCGTCAACGGCGGCAAGCCGATCAAGGAATTGTTTGCGTAGAGTCGTGCTCAGCGGCACAGCGCTTAGGTTACAATCTCGCCCCTCCGTGAAGCTGCGGCGGAGCGTGGACATTCCTGTCCGCAGCAACTTTCCATCTTCCAAGAGGAAAGGGAATGGCCCAAATCTCTTGACCGCATGGACAATGCTGCGGAAAGGAATGTCCGCGCTCCGTCACAGGTGGACGCCAAGTCACGTCCAAGTCTGCACTGCAAAGCGCATGCAGCTGGCGATGCTTGGCGCCGTTATGCTCTCTGCGACAGCCGAAACTCCCACCCTCGATTACCTTTTCCCCGCCGGAGGAAAGCCGGGCACGAAAATTCAAGTGTCGGCCGGCGGAAAACTCGATCCTTGGCCTGTCCAGGTTTGGACGGATCATCCCGGGTTGAGTTTCAAAGCCGAAGAGGCGAAGGGCAAATTCACCGTTGAACTCGCGGCCAACGCTCCTCCTGGGCCGCACCTTGTTCGTGTGTACAATCAAGACGGAGCATCGAACGTGCGTTGCTGGATTGTCGGCCAACTCGAAGAACAATTGGAGAAAGAGCCGAACAACGAGCCGGCCAAAGCGCAGCGGGTCGAGACGCTTCCGGCAACGATCAATGGCCGCCTCGACAAAGCCGATGATACGGACTCGTTCGCGCTCAATCTTAAGGCCGGCCAATGGTTGGTGGCTGCTGTCGATGCGTACTCGCTCGATTCTCCGATGGACCCAGCTCTTCAACTGGTGGATGAGCACGGAACCAAGCTTGCCTTGAACCATGACGGGCGCAGTTTGGACTCGCTGCTCGCCTGGCGCATCGAGAAGGCCGGCACTTATATATTGCAACTCGTCGCCTGGGCCTATCCTCCGAAAGCCGACGTTAGACTAACCGGCGGCGAGTCTGCCGTGTATCGCTTGACCGTGACCGCAGGTCCTTATGCCCGTTATGCGATTCCATCGGGAATACAACGCGGCCATAAAGCGGCGCTGCGGCTTTTCGGATGGAATTTGGGTGCGACCGGCGAGGCCATCATCCATCAAATCGATACGTCCCACCTTAATCCGCGACAGAATGATCTCTTCGTCACAGCTCCGGGGCTGGCGAATGCTCTCTGCATTTCAGTCGGACAAGCCCCGGAAGAAATTGAAATCGAGCCCAATGGCTCGCCCGACCTTGCCCAGCCGCTTCCCGTGCCGTGCGCAGTCAACGGCCAACTTCGCACAAACGGCGATGAAGATCGGTATCAGGTCACCGCGAAGAAGGACCAAGGGTTCAAGGTGCGCGTTCAGTCCGCTTCCCTCGGGTCGCCGTTAGATGCGGTGATTCGAATCGAAGACTCCAAAGGAACTCAATTAGCGCGGGCCGATGACAGCGGACGCGCCGAAGATCCCGAACTGGAGTGGACAGCGCCGGCCGATGGCAACTATGTTTTGGGCATTGTGGACCTCTTAAGGCGTGGGGGAAGTGATTACGTGTACCGCATTGAAATCCTGCATTCCGTTCCTGACTTCAAAGCGTCGATTGATTCTCAAACGGTCAAACTCGAACCGGGCAAGTCCGCCGAGCTCAAAGCGAACGTGGCGCGCCTCAATGGATTCCAGGACCACCTTATTGTCGTCGCAGATGGCTTGCCTGAGGGAGTCACTTCCACATCTGTCAGTGTCCCCGGAAAAGGTGGGGACGTTACGTTAACGCTTTCCGCAAGCAACGAAGCAAAGCCAGCTAATCAAGCTGTGCGGATACTCGCGATTGTCCCAAACCTCGATAAGCCCGAAGTTCGCGTTGCTCTGGTAAAGCTCAAGGGCCAAAACGCTCTGCCGGGCGCTCTGCAAATTAATCAGACCGATCATATCTGGCTTACAGTGCTTCCTAAACCCCCGCCGCCTGCGGAAGCCAAAGACACCAAACCGCCTGCTCAGTAATAAGTAACGACTTTTGGCGAACGAGCGGGGCGCAGCGTTTACGCTGCAGAAAGCTCCGTGTATTCGATCGGTTCCGAGTTTCGAAAGCGCCCGAAAGTTTCAGGTTTGCGCGGATTTCGCGCTGCACTTTCTCGCACATCTGATCAGTTCGAGAGTTTGCAACCGCTTGGCATTTTCACGTTTCTGCAGCGTGAACGCTGCGCCCCTGGTCCACAGCCGCACACTCGCGCGAATGCGCTACTTGCCGGATAGGCCCAAAAGGGCTATGGGTTGAGCTGCTGACGCATGGAATCGGTGCGTCGCACAGCGTTGGCCTTTCTCGCCTGAGTGCTGAAACGAATTGGGTGCCTCATGGATTCACTCTCTGTTTCATCGAGACCGGACTGGAGCATTGTCGGACCGGTGATGATGCGGACGCTTCTGCAATGCGTCCCGTTACCGCCGATCTCGCACCGACTGTTTCTCTGGCTCGTCTTCTTATTGGCCGCCTGTCCGCGTCCGGCGAGTCCGGCAGACCGGTTCTCTGATGCAACCAATTTCTCTATCAAGCCGAACTTGACTTGAGGGAGACGGCGGGGTGGCGGCTCGAACGGGTTCCGAATGGACAAGGGGGAAATACAACGACCGGGCTCGTGAGGGCGCTGCGCCGCCCAAGCCCAATCTGACGGGAAGGTCAGGTCTCGAGCGCTTTGGGAGGCGCCAAGATCAACGAAGCAATGATCGCTTGCCGGACCGTTTTGGGATTTTGGAGCATTGACAGAGCCGACCTTACGTCCGGCGGGACGGCTCGGGTGTGGGCTGGCGCTCCGGCTTTGTGCAACTCGATGGCTTGATCGACTTCGCGCAATCGGTCCGCGACGCTTTTGTGAAGCTGTTGAGCCTTTTGATAAGCGGAACTTGCTTCAACCAAGATTGTCGAGGCGGGTCCGGACTCTCGCCGTTCAACGACTGCTGGCACTGGGAAACGCATAGGCGGAGGCTTGACGGGCCGCACGACTGGCGGCGGCGCCGGTCGTGGTGCTGGCGCTGGTTCCTCGCGGACCAATGGCGGAGGCGGGGGCGGGGGCGGAGCGGCGGTAGGAGCGTCGCCTTGCAGCAAACGACGCAATTCCCTTTCCCAATCAATCGCCGGAGGCGCTTTGCGTGGAGACGATGTGGGCTGACCGATTTTGGGGGGCGCGGGTTGCGGCGGAGGTTCGGTCTTGCGAGGCTTGATGGTTTTCCATTCGTCACCCAACGAGCCGGGGTCTTCTCTCTGGCCTTTCCTTTGCAGCCAGCTCGAGATGGCCGTGATCGCCAATATCGCGAGCATGATCAGCAATGAATCCATAACGCGAAAATTCTGAGAGCCACCAAAATCGCTTTAACTTCCGGGCGGCTTGGCGCCCGCATTCGAGCTGCCGCTGCCGGCAATACTATCGCGCATGCCGGTATCGGCTTGGACATTTCTCATGCGATAGTAATCCATCACCCCGAGATTTCCGTTCCGGAACGCTTCAGACATCGCCAATGGAACCTGCGCCTCAGCCTCGACAACGCGAGCCCGCATTTCCTGGACCCGCGCGGACATTTCTTGTTCGAGTGCGACGGCCGCGGCGCGGCGCACCTCCGCTTGCGCTTGGGCAATCAGCTTGTTGGCTTCCGCTTGCTCGCCTTGCAACTTGGCGCCTACATTCTCGCCCACATCGACATCGGCAATATCAATGGACAGGATTTCAAACGCCGTATTGCTATCGAGCGCCTTGTCCAAAACCGTCTTCGAAATCCGGTCGGGATTTTCTAGAACTTCCTTATAGCTGTCGGCCGAGCCGATCGTAGAAACAATCCCTTCCCCCACGCGCGCTATAATCGTTTCTTCGGTTGCTCCGCCGACAAACCGGTCGAGATTTGTGCGGACGGTCACGCGCGCTCTCGCTCGGATAACGATGCCATCCTTCGCGACGGCGTCGATGGTGGTCTTGCCGGATGAGGGATTGGGGCAATCAATCACCTTCGGATTCACGGAGGTCTTCACAGCTTCCAGCACGGTTTTGCCAGTTCCCTTCGTCGCCAAGTCAATAGCGCACGCCCGGTCAAAAACGAGGTGAATCCCGGCTTTGCGGGCGGCAATGAGAGCGAGGACAACCATTTCAATACTGCCACCAGCCAGGTAGTGAGTCGAAAGATCGTCGATCGTGACATCCAAGCCGGACTTAACGGCGGTGATTCGATTGTCCACGATCAACCCCACCGGAACACTGCGGAGGCGCAAAGCGATTAGTTCCGTAAATCCGACACGGGCGCCGGAGAACAAAGCGCGAATCCAGACACTAAAGAAATTGATAACTAATATGGCGATGACCAACCCGACAATGACCAGGGCGCCGAGCAGGAATACTTGCCAGCCGCTGACTTGCTGGCCGCCGATAGTTAACGCCAGGATAGAGGATGTGTTTTCCATGATTTGGTTTTGTTAAGTGTTGTGTGCCGCGTATACTCTCACTCAAGCTTCGTTCACGCAACCGCACAGAGCGAGTTTATTCCGTAAAGCGATTGATTGGTTCGCGGAATAGCGCGTAAACAGGAGCTCGCGTCCAACACAAACGTTACGCCGCTCGGACCACGACCCGCATCCCTTCAATAGCCACGACTTTGACCGGCGTGCCACGTTCAATCATCGCACCTTCCGTAACCACATCGACGCGCCGGCCATTGATGACGGCCGTTCCCGATGGACGCAAATTGGTGAAGGCTACGCCGCTTTGATTGAGCAATTCCGGTTTTTCGACTCCTAAATCGCCCACGGTGCCCCGCGAAACAAACATCCTGGCCATTGTGCTATTCGGAAAGTACTTAATCCAATAGAGCGTACCAATCACCAAGCCGGTTCCTACGGCCAGGAGAATAAGATTGCCAGTCCGCACGCCAAAAGACGCGTAGCCCACGACTACCCCCGCCACCAAGCAGAGAATCCCCAAAATCCCAGCCACCATGCCTGGCAATACCGTCTCTAACAGGAGCAACGCCGCACCCACCAAGATGAGTGTGACTACCGTTTCCATGGGGACATATATAAAAAGAGGCTCTCCAGCCTGCAAGTGGAATTGGGTCTGCATTTTAGAACGGGCGCCCATCGCGGCTAACCGGAGCGCAAACTGCCGTTCACGATTTGGCAATCAAAGCCTGGCTCTTCAGCGCTCGCAATTCTTTCTGGCGTTCGAGAATCGCAATCCGCTCGGCATCCGCAATTGCGGGATCGCCAACGCGATGGAGAAGCGCGGTAAGTTGTTGGTCGATGAACTGATTGCGCAAGCGAGCGACGAGATCTTTGATCTGTTGAAGTTGATTTGGGATCGGACGGTTCTCAGCGAGAGCCTCCGTGATCAAAGCCCGCGCAGATGGGTCCTCGCACACGGCCAGCAAGTCCGCAGGTTCGAAGTGACCTGACTTCAATTGCAGGGCGAGACGTCGGGCAATAATCTCGCGAACGTGAGGATGCTGAAGCCAACTCGCATCGAGATGCTGCTGCACCCATTCAACCGCCTCGTCGTGCAGAAGCACCAGCTTTAGCAGCCAGAATTCCTGCGTTGTCGGGCGAGGCGCTGCCGCCGTTGCCGCCGGCGGCTCTTCATCCGGACGCTGTTGCGCCTTCGGCGCCTTCCGATTTGCTTTTTTGAATTCCTGCCGTGTGGAGTCGGGCGCTACGCCAAGACGGAGGGCTGTCTTTTGCGCGTATTTGTCCGCCAAAACGAGATTGCCGGTTTTCTGAACGGACTCCGCCATGGCATGGACAACCGCTAACTGGCCTTTGTCCGAGCGGATGTCATGGATGGCGCAAAGCCGTTTCAGATAATAATCGAAAAACTCCTCAGCCTGCGCGATCAGTTGCTGAAATGCCGGGCCTCCAAATTCCTTGATGAAACTGTCGGGGTCGTGCGGTTCAGGAATTGCAGCCACGCGAATGGCCAATCCAGAGGCCAGCAAGCTGTCCAGCACTCGCACCGCGGCGGACTGCCCGGCGCTGTCCGAGTCAAAGCAGAGCACGACCTCATCCACATAACGCTTTAAAATGCGAGCATGGTCGGCAGTGAACGCCGTGCCTTGAGGCGCCACGATATTCCGGACGCCGGCCATGTAGCAGGCGATCAAATCGAGCTGGCCCTCGCAAATAATCGCGCATTGGGCATCGAGCAAAGCGCGCTTCGATTTGTCCAAACCAAAAAAGATTTTCCCTTTGCTGAAAATAGGCGTCTCGGGGGAATTCACATACTTCGCGGCCTTTTCATCCCCGGCCAGAATACGGCCGCTAAATCCAATAACGCGTCCTTGTTCGTCGCAGATCGGGAACATCAAACGCCCGCGAAAGCGGTCGTAGTAGCGCGTTTCTCCTTCTTTGCGAATGATCAATCCGGCCTGTTCCACCAGCGCGAGGTCGTGCCCTTTGCTTTTGGCCCAATTGACGGTGTCATCCCAAGCTTCGGGAGCGCAGCCTAAACGGAAGAGCTTGACGGCTTCGTCTGTGACGCCTCGCTTGGCCAGGTAGGATCGAGCGGATTCGCCGGCGGCGTCATTCAGGAGCGTGGCGTGCCAGCGTTGGCTGATCTGTTCGTGAATTTGCAGCAGAGATTCTTTGACGAACCGGCTCTGTTGCTGGCCGGATTGTTCGTCAATTTCCAAAGGGATTTTGGACCGCTCGGCCAATCGCCTGACCGCTTCGGTGAAACTGATGCTCTCGTACTCCTGGATGAATGTGAAAACGTCGCCGCCTTTGTGACAGCCAAAACAGTGAAAGATCTGCTTGTGCGGATTGACATTGAAGCTCGCCGTTTTCTCTTTGTGAAACGGACAAAGCGTCACGAAATTGGCGCCCGCTCGCTTCAGCGGCAGAATTCCGCCGATCACATCCACAATGTCACTCGCGGCCCGGACTTGGTCGAGGGTCGCCTGAGAAAAAAGGCCGGCCATGAAAAGATTCCCCTCTCCCTAGCCCTCTCCCCATCCGATGGGGCGAGGGAAAAGAGTTTTTCCGACTGGAAGTAACGCCATCCCTTCCCTCACCCCATCGGCTGGGGAGAGGGCTGGGGAGAGGGGAGTCTTTAATCGCATACAATGGCTCTTTCATTTCTTGTCGATTAAGACCTCGTTGACAACTTTCTCGCGGCGTTGGGCAACCCCTTCGCGTTGGACCAATTTCGCCTCCGCGGGTGTATGAACGATCAATTGATCGTTCATATATTTCTTCACGAACCGGCCCGAGGCGGATTGGTTGAAGACCGTTTGTTGCAATGACCCTAATGTGGGAAAGGTGATGGTCCCGAAATTTTCCTGCTGCATCTTTGCTTCACCGGCCAATTGATCCGCACTAATGAGCCTTGCGTTTAGGACAGCCAGCAGCAAAAGCAATATGCAACTAAACCGCAAACCGCCCGCAACCATTCCCAGGTAATATTCCATCCGGCCAAAAAGATCGCTCGCCACCAGCTTTTCTCCAATCATGCGCTTGATCCAACCGAAGAATAACCGGATCGACAAAACCAGGCAAAGATAGGTGACAATGTAGGACAGCATAAGACTGGGCGCGGTATAGCCCGCCACGAACCGCCCGATCGGTTCATAATAAAGAGCGCTCACAACGACGATGAGGAGCCATTGAAAGACATCGAGCAATTCCTCCGACATTCCGCGTTTGCGGCCGACCACGCACCCGACCACCAGAACAACGAGAACGACAAAGTCAAACCAACTCACGGGCAGATCGCCGGGTTTCATGCGTGTATTAATTGTTCTATCAGAATCGCCGCTCATACTACTTTAGGAGCAGGGTATATGCCCGCTTTGATCTCACGCCTAGCGGTTGGTGGACGACTGCGTTTGTTCGTTCACCCAATAACGAATTGCAGTGGCCTGAGTGTGTTGCGGCTCAAGCTCCAAGACCTTCAGATAATGCGCTTGAGCTTGGTCACGACGCGCCAATTCATCAGCATATAATTTCGCCAGAGTGAAATGGGCGCGGGCGTCGTCCGGACGGTCGGCGAGAATCTTCTCCAGTTCGGCGGCTGAATCATGAAAGTAGCCGCCACGTTGCAGCGCCAAGGCAAAATTATAGCGAGCGCCGCCCGATGTCGGCTTTATAGACAATGCTTCTTCATAAGAGGACAACGCTTGCGCAACGTCCCTCAGATCATAAGCGGCCAGCCCCAGATTATAGTGCGCCTCGTAATAGGCCGGGTCTAGTTTTACTGCCTCACGGTACGCTTCAATGGCCGCCGTCAAGCGCCGTTCCTGATGCGCTTTGAGACCTTCGGCAAAGAATGGCTCAGCTTTCCTGCGCTCGCCAGCGACTGGTCTTGTCCGCGTGCGATAGACGTAACGCGGTATCGAACGCACCACGACTGGCTCGGGCGTGGGCGCGACAGCGCTGTTCGTGGCGGCTCTCTCCGCAAAGTTCGTCATCGTCACTGCGGGAATTGGCGTCACCGAGGTTCTCTTTTCTTCCGTGCGTGGTTGCGTCCCTTTCTTTTTGGTTCGAAACCAAGAGAGTGGATTGAGCCGATCCACTGCTCCTTCCCAACGGGATTTATTGACGGGATCATCGCTTGGAACACCGGAAGCCAAGTCCGGCGGGACGGAATTGGTCGGGGTTGCGTCGGGCGGTGGAGCCGGCTGAGGAACAACAGTTAGAACATTCGTTGCAGCCACGCGAGGCTCCGGAATAACGGGGACATCCTCCGCGACTTTGGGTGGCGGCTCGTCTTCAGTGAGCCGCACAATGTCAATCTTGGGCGGCGGTGGTTCGGCCGGCTCGGCCGACGGCGTGAATGTCGCGGGATTCGTAGCTTGGAGAATTTGCGGAGCAACCGCCGTGACCGGTTTCGGATTGGAAAGATTGGTGACGGCGGACGGCAAATCACGAGGCGTTGCACGGTCCGGTTCTCGTGGCGGCGCCGGTGCTGAGGCAGCCACGACCGTCATCTTGTTGGTGGTGCTTAAAGCAACTGGCGTGGAAGTCCCGAGCTGATGGCCAGGTTCTGTCCGTGTGAGAACTGGATTCGTAATGGCAGGCCGGGCGGGAGGAATGAGGGCTAGCTCAACCTGTCGTATCGTTTCGCGGACAGCGTCAGCATTGGCAGCCTGCGGAGCGACGGCCAAATAGTTACGGTACCGCTGGGCGGCGAAGGAAAGATTCGTCAGATACTGGTGATACAGGACAGCCGAGTTAAGGAGAGCGGGCGGATAGTTGAGCTGCCGTTGTAGGGCAGCATTGAGATACTTTTGGGCTTCAAGAGGGCGTTTCCGTTGGACTTGGATGATGGCGAGCCCATTGAACGCTTCGGGCAATGAGCCATTCAGTTGGAGTGCGCTTGCGAAACTGCGCTCAGCCGCATCGAACTGCCGCGCGCGCAATTGTGCAGCTCCCAGCTTGATCCACCCATTAACTGCATTACGTTCCAGCACAGTGTAAGTGGTGAATTCCGAAATGGCGGTGGCCAGCTCGTTTTGTTCAAGGTGCAGGCAGCCGAGGTTGAAACGCGCCGCCGCGAGGTTAGGGTTCCGTTGTAAGGCTTGACGGTACGCAGCGATGGCGGATGGCAGTTGACCAGCTTTATGATAAGCGACACCGAGGTGATTCCAAGCCAACGCTTGGGGTGCGCCTTCAAGCAACTGAGTCGCCAGTTCGAGTTTTTCGGTCGCTTGAACATACCGGCCTTCGCGGACGAGTCGCTCGCCTTCCACAAGAGCATGGGGTCCGGATGGTGCGCAGCCTCCGAGCAGGACCACTGCGAGAGTGCCGAAGGCCAATGTTATGACCAGTGCATCCCAATTTTTTGTGGTCAGCATTGACTAACGTGGTAGCATTCGCGGCTCGACGCGTCAAGGAACGCGCTTTGTTTGATGGATAAAATACGTTCAGTGAAGATTTGCCGTTTTCTGTTACTCCTCAGCTGGTGTTTGTTAGTGTGTTCGGTGAAGCGGACCTTTGCCGGAGACGGTCACTTCCTGCCCAGAATACCTGAACACGCCCGCGTTGTTGTGGTGCATGACGCTCACGCCGTCGCCGCCTTCAACCCGCAAGCCGACCGTATTGAACCGATGGTCGTTCGCGGGTTGGTCAATTTGACTGGAAAAAGCACCGCGGCGGAGGCTTGGCTCAGCTTGATTTCGACCCAGGATATCGTGGGCCTAAAAGTTTTCTCTTCGGCGGGCGCCCTTGCTGGGACCCGTCCGGCCGTGGTCGCAGCAGTGATCCAAACGTTGCTTTCGTCAGGACTTCCAGGAAATCAAATCATTGTTTGGGATAAATACCGGTCTGATTTGCGGTTGCCCGATGTTGTTGATCTTGCCAAACGGTATGGCGTCCAACTCGCAGGCAGCGCTGACCATGGTTACGATGAGGACATTTCCTATTCCAATCCAATTCTGGGCAAGCTTGCGTGGGGCGACCACGAATTTGGCAGGAAAGGCGAGGGCGTGGCCCGCAGGTCTTTTGTGTCGAAACTAGTCACTCAAAAGATGACTAAGATCGTCAACGTGACGCCGCTGCTAAACCACAACCTGGCGGGCGTTTCCGGCAACCTGTACGGCCTCGCCTTGGGCAGTGTGGACAATGCGCTTCGATTCGAGACAAGCACGGAGCGACTGGCTACGGCCATCCCCGAAATCTACGCATTGCCGGAACTCGGCGACCGCGTCGTGCTCAACATTGTGGATGCTCTGATCTGCCAGTACCAAGGCGAAGAGCGAACGTATTCCCATTATTCGAGCGTGCTTGGCCAGCTTCGCTTTAGCAAAGATCCCGTGGCCCTGGACGTCTTATCGATTCAGGAACTCAATCGTCAGCGTCAGCGCGCCCAAATCCCAGGCGTGACGACGAATCTAATGATCTACACGAACGCTTCTTTGCTCGAAATCGGCATCAGTGATCCACGCAAGATCGACATCCTAACCGTGCCATGAATGTTCCGAAGGGTAGGACGGTGCGTCTCGCCTGTCCAGGAACGGCCCGGCACATTCGGAGATAGGCGAGACGCGCTGTCCTACCAGCGCCGCCGTTGCTGAATATTGACGCTTATGGCTCAAATCACCAAACGTTGGTACGAGGGCGAACTCGGACGGCAGTACCACGAGGCCAAACGCTCGATCCCCGACTCAGCCATTCCCTGGGTGGCGCGGTTGCGCGCTGAAAAGATTTCTCCGTTTGTGGGCCAGCGCGAGACGGTTTTCGAGTACGGCGTCGGTTTCGGCTGGAACTTGGCCCAGCTTAACTGTGGGAAAAAACTTGGATTTGACGTTGCGGAGTTTCTGGAGCCCGCGGTTCGCCAATTGGGCATCGAATTTGTCGCCGATCCCGCGTTGATCGCCGATGGTTCCATGGACGTTGTCATTTGTCATCACGTGCTCGAACACGCCTTGCACCCTGCGGAAATGCTGGTCGCGATGCAGAGATTGCTTCGCACCGGTGGCAAGCTCTTGCTTTATGTTCCTTACGAGAAGGAGAGGCGCTTTCGAACCTTTCGGTCAAACGAACCGAACCATCATCTCTATTGCTGGAATGTTCAAACGCTGGGTAACTTGGCTGCAGAAACTGGCTTCGAGGTCCGCGAAGCAAAGCTTGGCCGATTTGGACAGGAACGCTTCGCCGCCGTATGGGCGACGAGGCTTTCACTCGGAGAGATTGGATTCCGAATGCTTCGCTTTGTCGCCAACCGGTTGAAGAACGAGTTGGAGGTGCGTGTCGTGGCCGTCAAAAACTGAGACTGCACCGGCGACGTCCTTGGCCGTAACGCAGAGTTTGGACTTTGGACATTTGGCGGGCTGGACTTAGTCCTGCACTTGATCTCACACTTAATCCATTGGAGGGTGTGGCCCCGAATTGAAGGAAGTAAAGATGCTCTCATGGGAGAAGCTCAAGGTTTATGATCGAGCGTTGGCCAGTGTGGCGAAGCTGGCGCAGCTTTCGGCCGACTGGGACAAACCGCCACGCGGTCTGGCACTGGTGGATCGGGTGGCTCTCTTGGTTCAAGGATTAGCTGGCATGCCCGAACTGGACTAAGTGCGAGATCAAGCGCGGGATTAAGTCGGTTGGAAATGTCCAAACTCCAGTGCGCCCAGAGAAGGCGTGCGTAGGCGGGGGTGAAAGTCCCCCAAGTCTGGTGGCAAGTTGCGCCAGAGTTTAGAACGAAAGAACTAGATGGAAAGGTCTAACCAACCGCCCAATACCGAAGGTTG
>VHDE01000041.1 GCA_016871515.1 Verrucomicrobiota bacterium | reverse complement strand
CGCATAGCGGTCGGTTTATTCGGCGCCTTGGTCGTGCGCCGGACCGTTTTGCCGTTCTGATCGGAGTAACAAGCGAACCAAAATGGAGAGCCGGGACGCTTAAAAACAGTGGCCACAAAATCGCTTTTTTTGTCCCCCAAAAAATGTGCAGTAAAAGGGGAAGACTTCCCGCAAACTTCCCACTAAATCTTCAAAAAAGCCAATGAACTCGCTTGTAAAATGCTTGGAACGAGACGGCGGCTCCGCCAAGTTCGCAGAGAGTCGACTGCCGCCAGCAACAATCGGGATCAGCTCAAAATGGCGCGCATGGGTGAGGAGGCGGCCAATCTTGCAAGTTCCATTCGGAAGGTCAAAGGCCTGTTCTTCAAGTAGAGCAATTTATCACTGTGGAGCGCGGACTGCCGAGTCCTCGTGTTTTGCGTTTGTTTTCGTCCGTTCCCATAGTGAGAATTGCTTCAGGCAGGATCAAGGTTCTCAAATTGGTCCGGAGGCTCCCATCGTTGATATTCATATTAAAAGGTAAAGAAATGCCCGCTCTATGGACGTAACAGAGCGGGCCCGAACGTTTGACCTTTGCCTAACCTCCTTGAGGCAAGTATTTGCTGATTGGAGGTCTTCTCGGTATCAGACGTTCCCGGTGCAGCAAGTCAGGTTTACCCCGTATGACAGGACGGGAAATCACGGAATGGCACTGGTTCAAGCACCCTCGGCGGCGCAACCGACCGCCCACGCGTCACTTTTCCCAAAGGAAGGTGACGGGACCGTCATTCAACAACTCGACCTGCATCGACGCACCGAAGACCCCGGTTTGAACTCTGGTTTGAACTGCTACACTCTCACGCAATATCTGGACGAATAATTCGTAGAGTTCTCTGGCACGCTCTGGTGAGGCCGCGTCGCTGAAGCTCGGACGCTTTCCCTTTCGGCAGTCTCCATACAACGTGAACTGTGAGACCACCAGGATTTCGCCTGTCACATCTCTGACCGATAGGTTCATTTTGCCCGGTCAATCCAGCAATCGGATCGCAGCTTGCGGGATGGTGTTCGCTTGCGCAATCATGGTCGTTCCGGACTGACGCAGCATGGCGGTTCGAACGACATCAGCGAGACTCTTCGCCAAATCCAGCCCATTGATTCGGTTCGTCGCAGCAGATAGGTTTTCACGTAACAGCGACAATTGCTCACTCGATAGATTCAAGCGCTGGATATTAGCACTCACTTTGGCCTGCATCTCAGCGAGATTCCGGAAGGCCAGGGCTATCATGGATAACGCCTGGGCAGCGCTAGCTTGTGTTTCGATTTCAGTCGAGCCTGGATGATACACTTCCATGAGCCCTCCCTCGGGAGACTTTGCATTCAAATCGATCGCGTTTAAGGGAAGGCTGCCTCCGTCCAAGGCCACATCAAGACCAACAGTCGAAAACAGTTTTGCTCCATTGAACTTCTTGGCGCCAATGTCGCTGATGAAATTCTGCAACTGGGTGAATTCTGATGTATACTCAGCGCGATCCACGTCCGTCCGCGAGCCATCCTGGCAAAGAACGCTCAACTCGTTCATGCGATCGAGAGCCTTCTCGACCATTTGCAAAAAGCCGCCTTGAGCCTGACTCAAAGATATGGCACGGCCAACACCTGTTGACGCTTCGTCCGCGGACGCGTCACGCGACTTAAAGACATCCGCCGCGAGGGCTTTGCTTTCTTCCTTCGCCTCCTCCATGCGATGCTTTCGTTTAAAGTAGTGCGCGCCGAAACGCGGGTCCGGCGGGAGTTGCGAACCGGCTCCTGATGGTGTCACTTTCGCATTCATTGTGTCTCTGGCTTGCCAGCGCGGGGTTGAGCCGCGCCTGACGGATTCTTACACTGCGACTAATCGTATTATCGGCGGCTTATGAAAAAACTTTAGGATGAAATTGTCCAAGGCCGAAGATGCTGCTAAAGTCGGGGCCGGAATAAGCCGATCCTATCCGTGTGAATGTAGCGTTGAAGAGATGCGGAAATCGCGGCGGTTGACCGCGTGCTGGGTATGACCTTGTTCTCGCGTACCCAGCCTGTCTTTGGGGGATAGGTTACAAAAGGCGACCTTTGTGCATTAGGTCGCCTTTTGCTTTATGGTCTTCTGGATCAAGTTCCAACGTTTGTCCCAATCAGCCCAATCTGCTTCCCAAGCTTTACCGGCGAATAACTGTCGAGCGCGAGGCCAAAGTTCTTCCACGGCTTTGACTTCCGGCATAAAATTCTTCTTCTCGTTCCATTGAAGAAAGGCTTCGATCAGGCAAAGGCGATTTTCAGGATATTCTGGGCTCAGCTCCACAGCTTTCTTGAGATGAAAGCGGGCCTTGCTTCGGTTGCCGATGCTTGTTGGCCAGCCAGGCGCCTGCAAGTAGAGCAGCCCGATTGACCGGTGCGGCGCCGCGTTATTGAACTGTGGATCTAATTCGAGCGCGCTCTTGAATTCGCGCTCGATCTCCGGGATGATTTTGAGCGCTCCCAGGCTTTTTGTTCGGGCAAGCTGGCCCAAGTTCAGCGCCAAATAATAATGGCTGGCGGCCCAGTCCGGTTGCAATGCCACAGCTTGCCGGCAGGCCGCAATGCCTTCGTTTGCAATTCGCTCCCGCTGTTCGTCGCTTCTCGCAAATTCAGCCCAATCAAAGCAAGCCCGCCCAAACTGCCACGCAGCCGTCGCGTTTGTTTTCTCCGTTTGAAAGCGGATCCGATTCGTCTGGAAGAGTTGCTCCGCGCGGGCGGCAAAAGTTACGCTTGCCGGGACTGGCTCAGCTTGAATGAGCAAGCCTAGGGCGGCAAACGCCAAACTGAACGCCCAAGGAAAATAAGCATGCTGCAGCCAGCTCGTTTGAGCGCGGTCACGCTCCCAAAAGGTGTGAGCCCGGCCGAAGGCGCCGGAATAAAGTATTGCTAACATATCGACCGCTCTTATATTACCGCACGTGAGAGTTAATTGGAATAATCTTCGGCTGACGGTTGGTTTGTTGCTGGTTGTGATTGGCGTGGGCTGCTCTGGCATCAATAGCTCGCACAACGTCTCACCGGCAACGTTGCTATTGCCTGGCCTAGGCCAATCGGCTCCTGATCAGCCGCTGCCAATGGCTTCAGACGATTCGCCCGTGGCCGTGACTGTTTCAGACGCGCGCGCTCACTAATTCTATGCGCTTTCCTCTTGTCCTGACGGCCAAGATCGCCAGGCACATTATCAAGCACAAGGTTTTGCGCACTCCGAAATTCGCGCTCGTCCTCCAGCTCGAACCGCTTCATACCTGCAATCTTACCTGCACCGGCTGCGGACGCATTCGCGAATACTCAACCAGCCTCAAAGACATGATGAGTCTTGAGGATTGCCTCGCTTCGGCCCAGGACTGTGACGCGCCCATGGTCTCGATCTGCGGTGGAGAACCGCTCATTTATCCTAAGATTGAGGAATTGATCGCGGGACTGCTCGCGCAAGGCCGCATTGTCTACGTCTGCACGAACGGCATGTTCATGCGGAAGAAGATGAGGGATTATCTGGCAGCGGCCTATTCGGCTGCCCAGGAACCGACCATCGAGCGGCTGCTCCGCGAGAAGCTCATTTCGGAGAAAGAAGCCGATCAGATTCGCCAAGCCGATGACAAAGCTCGCGGGAAATTGGTCATTCGGCCGGCACAGTGGATGTATTGGAACGTCCATATTGACGGCTTGGAATATACGCACGACCTGATTGTGGAACGCGAAGGTGTTTTCAAGGAATGCGTGGAAGCCGTCAAAATGGCGAAGATTCTCGGTTTTCAAGTCGCGACCAACACGACGGTTTATAAAGAAACAGACGTCCAGGAGATCGAAGAGATGTTCAAGTTCTTTTCGTGGCTTGGCGTCGATGGCCATACTATTTCGCCTGGCTACGATTACGATGCCGCGAAGAAGGACATGATGAAACGCTTGGGCAAACGGCCCGAGGATTTTTTCCTGACTCGCGCGATGACTCGCGAGAAATTCAAAAAGATCGAGGAATGGGGTCATCGGTTCACGATCTTTGGCACGCCGGTTTACCAGGAGTTTCTGGCTGGCAAGCGGGAACTGACCTGCACCGCTTGGGCTATTCCGACCCGCAACATCCGGGGCTGGAAGGCGCCTTGCTACTTGATGACCGACGGGCATTTCTCAAGTTACCAGGAAATGCTCGCCAAAGTAGATTGGAACAAGTACGGCGTTGTCAACGGTGTCGCACGCGACCCGCGCTGCGAAAACTGCATGGTGCATTGCGGCTACGATCCGAGCGGCGCACTCGGAACAACCTATCAACGCGGCGACAACTGGAAGAATTTCAAATACAATTTGGGGCCGAAGCCTGCGCCTTCGACGAACGGACACGAGGTCAACGCGTTCAATGGTTTCTCCGTCGGCAAGGGACACTTGGCTGAGGCCAAGGCGGTCATCAACTCACAATCAGTGAAAGGCGCCTGCGGTTCTGGCGGCACATCACAGCGCAATGAGTTGCCGAACAAACTTGGCGGCGCCAACAAAGCTCAGATTCGGATCGAGTAGGCTTCGTTCTTGCGATCGGGCCGGTGCGGTTAAAAGGATGCCGCCATGAGCAAAACGCTTTTTCTCTCTCCTCCATCCTTCGACGGTTTTGACGGTGGCGCCGGTTCGCGTTATCAAGCGCGGCGTGAAGTAACATCGTTCTGGTATCCCACGTGGCTTGCTCAACCGGCCGCTCTCGTGCCGAACGCGAAACTCCTCGATTGCCCGCCGCATAGCATCGGCCGCGAAGAATGTCTTCGCATCGCGAAGCAGTACGATCACATCATTATCCATACGAGCACGCCGTCGCTGAAGAATGATTGCAAAGTTGCCGAAGCGATTAAGCAACACCGGCCTGAGACTTGCGTTGGCTTCGTTGGAGCTCACGCGATGGTGTTGCCAACCGAGACATTGAAAGCGTCGCCGGCCATTGATTGGGTTGGCCGCAAAGAATTCGATTTTACGTGCCGAGAAGTTGCCGAGGGCCGCCCCCTCAAAACGATCGCCGGGCTTTCTTATCGCGATCGTGAAGGCAACATTCAGCACAATCCTGAACGCGAGCTGATTCAGAATATGGACTCGCTACCGTGGGTGGCTGACATTTACAAACGCAACCTCCAAATCGAGCGGTATTTTATTGGCTACCTGCTCCATCCTTACCTGAGCCTCTACACTGGTCGCGGTTGCCCCGCTCAATGCACCTTTTGTTTGTGGCCGCAGACCATCGGCGGGCACAAGTATCGAGTGCGCTCCGCACAAAATGTCGCCGACGAAATGGCTTACATGAAGAAGCTCTTCCCCCAAGTCAAAGAGTTCTTCTTCGACGACGATACTTTCACGGCCAATCTTCCACGTGCCCGCGACATTGCCAAAAAGCTCGCTCCACTCGGCTTGACTTGGTCCTGCAATAGCCGGGCGAATCTGGATTACGACACTGTCAAATCCTTCAAAGATTCCGGCCTTCGGCTCTTTCTGGTCGGCTACGAAAGCGGCAACGACGCCACATTGAACCGCATCAAAAAAGGTGTCACGACGGCAGAAATGCGCCGCTTCACCAGGCATTGTCACGCCGCCGGCGTTGTTATCCACGGCACGTTCATTCTCGGCTTGCCCGTGGAAACCAAGGAAACTGTCGAACAGACCATCCGCTTTGCCCAGGAATTGGATGTCTTTAGTCTCCAAGTCAGCCTTGCTGCGCCTTATCCCGGCACGGAACTTTACGAGCAAGCCAAGCTCAATGGCTGGTTCGTGAAGAAGGACAAAACCGACCTCGTGGAAGAGGGCGGCTTCCAGCAAAGCACACTGGAATACCCAGAGCTAACAAAGGAGGAAATCTTCGAATCCGTGGATCGTTTCTACCGCTCCTATTACCTGCGCCCGAAACCGATTCTGCGGATCATTAAGACGATGCTCGAAGACAAAGACGTTTTTGTGCGGCGCTGCCGCGAGGGCTACGAATTCTTCAAGAGCATGGCCCAACGCCGGAGCGACCTCGAAGCCGCGAAGGTTCTGGAGGGAAGTACGGCAGCCCTATCGTAGGCTCTTACGCTTCCGGCTGATTTCCCGGAGGTATGGGACATGCCGGTTCCCGCACGGGTGTTCGGCTTGTCATTCCCTTGTAAAGACCCGATACAACCAAGCCAAAAGCAATGTGTGTCAACACCGGGACGGTTTCACGTTCTTCCGTAGTTCGTGGAAAGAGCCCGTTAAAGATCAGGAAATTGACGAAATAGAGCAATGTTCCCAGTAGTCACGGACTTCCTCTCGAAAACACGAAGAAAAGTGCACCGGCGATGAGGCCAGCAAGAATAGCCTGCCTCCAGCGAACGGGTCGGGAAGGTTGGAGAAATTCGGCGCGAGCAATCCGAGTTCATACGCCTCAACGTAAACCAATGTGCCAGGCCTAACACCCGGGCAGTGAACTAGAGCAATTCCTGATATAGGCGAATTCTGCCCGCCCCCGGGAAACGAGATGTGCGTATCATCCATTTTCCGGCCGCCTTGCGACCTTCCATTGAAAACCGCTCAGGCCAATGAAACGTTTCCGCAGAGGTGCACAGCTAAGCCCAGCTCGCGCATGGCCGCGGCCTTAATTCGCGCGGCCCGATGCGCTTGCTTCTCATTCGGCGTATAGACCACCTGGATGTGATTGGATTTGTGCCGCGCCATCATTTGATCGCGCGTGATGCCGTCCAACACGGCGTGCATGATCGGCCATTGCGGAGTCGTTTCTCTCCAGCGGCGTTCCGTTTCTTTCTGCGGAAGCTCGACAACTTTGGCGACGCCAATGTCGCACTGCAGTTTGCCGTGCATGATGAAAACTCTGCTCCAGACGATTTGCCCGGGTTTGGAGACGCCCTTCACTGTTCCACCGCCGAGCCGAAAGTACATCGCTGGTTGCCGTTCGCTGCTCGCCCCTTTGTAACCGCCGACAAAATGGGCTGGCGGCGCAGCTCCTGAAATCAGAAAGACCCAAACATAGTCGTTGACGCCATCGCCTTTGTACTGCTGTCCCCAGCGCAAATCGTGCAGCGTGTTTTCAGGTGCGAAACCGAGTTCGCGCCACAGGCGATAAGTTACCAACCCATCCAACCCGGCGCATTCATCCACTTCGTTAAAATGCGGCACAGCTTCACCAGCAAACAGCACGCGGCCCGTCTTCGCACACGTCACCGGCGGACGATCCACATTATTCAACAATCCTTCCACCAAATCGCTCGCTGGTGCGAGATCCTTTAGGCCTTGTTGGTATTGAATTCCGATTGTCCCACAGCCGAACTCGTCCGCCAACCGCACGGCGGCAACATACATTTTGCATTGCTGGAGAATCTGGCGCTCCGTCAATTCGGTCGCGTCATTCTGGCCAAGCACGAACTCCATTCCCTTGTTCTTCAGCCAGTCGAAAACGGTTTGGGCTTCGGCATCAGAGACCTGGCCCATCTGTGCGAAAAGCGTCGATTGGCTAAGGCGCTCTTTAAACAATCCGGCAGGGTTAAGCAATTCGTCCGGGATAATTGCGTTGTGCATGCCCATGCAGCCTTCGTCGAAAACGCCCATGATGGCCTTCTCTGCTTTCAATGATTGCGCAAAACGTTTTCCCAGTCGCTCGTCGGTCTCTGGGAGTTTTAACAACGACAAATCACGAACATGGCTTTGATCGTGGTGAACGACTCCTTCGGTGAGCCATTGTCGCAGGCCGGTCTTGAAAAAACTGTCTGTAAAATTCTCACTCCAGAGCGTGCTGTACAAAACACCCATCTTGGTCAGTGAACCATTCAAGTTCAACATTCCGACCAAGCCAGGCCAAGTCCCACTCCAGTTAGCGATCGTGAGAATCGGCCCTCGATGCGTAAAAAGGCCGGGCAACACGTGCTGGCTGTACTGCCAGACGCATTCGGCCACGATCAAAGGCGCTTGTGGGTCCAATCCTCGAAATACCTCGAGACCCATTTTTTGCGAATCGATGAAACCATGCTCCTTAATTCGATCAAACGGATGAGCACGAACCACCGTCCAACCCTCGGCCTTTAAGGCTTTCGCAAGACTTGCCTCCATTTTCGATTGTTCGGGCCAGCATTGTTGATTGGCTGAAAGACGAAGGTCTCCATTCGCGATGAGATAAACTTGCCGCGGCTTTAATCGACGTGGTGTTTTCATGATAATGCCAGGCGAAACTAATCAGAGCGCACGGCAGTTCAAAGCTTATTTCACAACTTCCGATTTTCAGCCGCCGCTCGCCTGTAGGTGCGGTTAGTTCTATCTTTGTGAATCCGTCCGATTTTGGATGCCGGCCCGATTTGCAGGCGGAAGCAGATTTGTTACAACGGTCAAATGAAGTTCATCACGATGTGGTGTGTTTCAGCGGTATTGTGCGCGCTGGCCTTCGCAAGTTCGTCCAAGTCCGCCGAAGTGTCCGCCGCACGCGCGGGAAGAGTGGCGGAATCAGCGAGCTCTCGTCGTTATACGCTGCGAGCCGAAGCGACCTGGCAGATCAATTTACCATCGGCTCAACCGTTCGATGCATCCGGGTTGTTGCTGCTGCCGGACGGGCGCTTGCTGACACACAACGATCGCGCTGCTTCGATTTACGAAATTCAGTTCCTGCCTGAAACCAATTCCGCGAAGTTATTGCGTTTGACGAACATCTTTTCGGCCGCGCAGTTGGCGCCGTTCGCGAAAGAAAAGGTTGGGCGGTACGATGCCGAGGGCCTCGCGCGTGATGAACAGGATCGAATTTATCTTTGTGAAGAAAGCAATCGCTGGATTCTCCGCTACGACTCGCAATCCCGTGAGGTGGAACGCCTGAAAATTGACTGGTCGCCGGTGCAGAAATATTTCACGGCCGCCGATCCGAATGCCTCCTTCGAAGGCATCGCGGCGGGCAACGGACGCCTTTACGTCGCGAACGAGCGGAATAGGGGCCGTATTATTGTTGTCGATTTGAAGACACTCGCGGTCATCGATGATTTCGCGGTCGGTCCTGGCACTGCAGCTAACGCACACGACGTTCATTACTCGGATTTGTCTTACTGCGAAGACGCCTTGTTTGTATTGTTGCGGCACAGCCGCTGTGTGCTGAAAGTCGATCCGAAAAGCCACGACGTTTTGGCCGAATACAGCTTTCAGGAACTCGAGACCAATCCGGACGTGGTTTATCGCACTTTACTCCCGACAGGAGCGATGGAGGGACTCGCCGTGGACCGCGAATTCATTTGGCTCGTCACGGATAATAATGGTCTGGCTCGGCTGCGTTATCCAAAGGACACCCGGCCGACACTCTTCAAATGCCGGCGACCGGATCGATAGTTCGACTGCGCCATCGATGAAACTCACTCAAGCGCCATTGACATTGGCGGTGGAGAACAGATAAGAGGCGACAATTCAGGCGCGAGCGTCTTCCACTCGGCGTCGTTAAAGGTATAAATACGTTCCAAAGCGAGCTTGCTCGCGGCGCGCAAGTGCAGCATATCGCAGATGCGTCCGCCGCCGAAACCTTTCCCGACGAGATCACGAATCGCCGGCAAATAGTCCTCGGGCTGGAGCGGAACGAAAGTAAAGTAAGGAATAACCTCGGTCTCAAGTATCTCCAGCACATCCACAGTCTCGCGCTTCGGCTGAATCGGCATCCGTGAGAGAACAGAGAAAGTCTCCGCAAGGGTGTGGGCGGAGGCATGTCCAGAGTCAGTGCCCTGGCAGATCCGATTGAGCACCCTATCCGCGCGCAGATGATCAGGATGGTCCTCCAGTGACGCCGCTAGTGTCGCAAAAGACTTTCACCGAGACAACGGCAACCCAGGAGCGCGACGAACTACTTCCTGATCTCTTTCGTCGCGGACGACGCGAAGCCAGTCGACGTGTGGCGCCTCCAATTTCCCAGTAAATACCAGGCGCCCATTTTTCATCTTGAGCGCAGGATTGCGCCCCTGCCGAACACCGCGCTTTTCCGTTGTGCTGTGCTTTCGTTTCAAGTCATGCAAAAACGCGAGTACAAGCTCTTGATCGGATTCCGCTAATCCTTGCAGCTCATTCACGACGAGCTCCATGGTTGTTGTACTCATGAAAAGACCTTACCAGTCCCAAAAGACCGGCGCAAGGCAGCGTTCCAGTCCATTCCAGTCCATCCGGTCCACTTTGGAACCTTAGGTCAAAGGAGCTGGACAATCGAGGCAGGATTTACCAAGAAACTTCTCGCCCCGTTTGGAGCGATCATCAATAGTCGCGGCTCATGCAAAAGACAGCATTGTTATTCGCGGGACAGGGCGCCCAGCATGTTGGGATGGGAAAGGAACTGGCGGAAACGTTTTCCACCGCTAGCGCCATCTTTGAGCAGGCCAATGCAGCGCTTGGCTACGATCTGGCCTCGATCTGTTTTAACGGTCCCGATTCTGACCTGACCAAGACCGAAAACGCGCAGCCTGGAATTTTTTTGGCCAGCTGGGTTGCGTTCCAGTTGCTTCGAACCAATGTCCCGTCGTTCCAGTTCCAGGCGGCTGCGGGACTGTCGCTAGGAGAATTTACGGCTTTGGCCGCCGCCGGAGTTATGTCGTTTGAACATGGCCTTGGAGTCGTTCGCGAGCGCGGTCGATTTATGCAGGAGGCTTGCGAAATGTCTCAAGGCAGCATGGCCGCTATTATTGGACTCGACGAACCGATCACGCGCGAGGTTTGTCTCGAGGCTGGAGTTGAACTTGCGAATTTGAATTGTCCCGGACAAATCGTCATTTCCGGTGCGCGCGAAAAGATTGATCGCGCGTGCGAACTGGCGAAGACCCGCGGAGCGAAGCGGGCATTGCCCCTGAGCGTTGCCGGCGCTTATCACTCGCAGTTAATGGCCAGCGCTCAACCTAAATTGCGAGCCGCTCTAGCCGAGATCCCGCTTCACTCCCCTGCTCTTCCGGTGATTAGCAATGTCACGGCACAGCCTCATGGAGCGGCGGCGGAGATTTCCGCGCGCCTCGTCGAGCAGGTAACGTCCTCTGTCCGATGGGAGGAATCGATTCGATTTTTGTTAGCCGATGGATTCACTCGTTTTATCGAACTCGGCCCCGGAACGGCACTGACCGGCTTCATGAAACGAATTGATAAGAACGCGCAAGTCATGAACATCGCGGACACGGGGACTCTGGAAGCGACGGCCAAGACATTGCTCGCGAGTTCTGCGTAAACGGGATGTATGGGCCTCGATGCATTCGGAGTGCTTGATCCTGGTTTGGGCGCGACATTGCAGGACCGAGGCCGTGTGGGTTGGCGCCGTTTTGGCGTTCCTGCCAGTGGCGCGATGGATGACCACGCGGCCGGTTGGGCAAACCGCCTTCTTAACAATCCTCCCGACGCGCCCGTCCTCGAACTGTTGCTTCAAGGGGCAAAACTGTTAGTGGCAAGCCGTGTTTGGATTGCCGTCACCGGCGCTGACGCTGAAGGCAGTGTGCCTGCGTGGCGCACTATTCACGTTGAACCAAAACAGGTTATTCATTTTCCGCATAACCATTCGGGCGTCTGGATCTATTTGGCAGTCGAAGGTGGCTTCGAAGCCGAACGCATCCTCGGGAGTGTGAGCGCCTATGAGCGAGGCAACCTGGGACGGCGTCTGGCCGCCGGCGACATCCTCAAGCGAGCGGCGGCCATCCCTTTTGAATTACCACATAATATCGCCGGACGAATGATCTCAGCAGACGAACGGCGTTCCTACCATTCACCGCCGGCTCTGCGGGTGTGGCCAGGTCCGCAATGGAATCTGTTTCACGAGCAAGACCGCGAAATGTTTTTTGCTCAATCATGGACCGTGACCTCACAGAGCGATCGCGCAGGCTATCGCTTGTCCGGTCAACCGTTGCAGTCCGGAGGAAATGAAATCATTAGCGAGCCGGTGCGAGTCGGTTCTATACAAATTCCGGGAAACGGGCTGCCGATCGTCACCATGCGCGACGGACCAACCGTCGGCGGCTATCCCAAACTGGGCCTAGTTGAAACAGCGGACTTGTCCTGGCTCGCGCAATGCCGCCCCGGGCAATCGGTGCGCTTTCGACATGTCGAATGAAACTTGATTTGAACTGCGATTTGGGAGAGGGGGAACCGCCAGCGCGGACACAAGCGTTGATGCGCTGGATCACATCGGCCAACATCGCGTGCGGCGGCCACGCTGGGAATGTGGAGACCATGCAAAGATGCGTTCGCGACGCCAAACGATTTGGAGTGAACGTCGGCGCTCATCCCGGACCTTGGAGCCGCGGCGATTTCGGGCGCAGCGCAGTGACGATGAACGCCGGCGAATTTGAATTGTTGCTCTTGCAACAGGTCGGAGCATTCGAGCGCATTGCCAAGGATCACGGTGTTCGGCTTCATCACATCAAATTGCATGGCGCTCTCTATCACGCTACCGAAGAAGACGAAGCTTTGGCCCGCCGCTATCTAAGGGTCGTATCCCGCTGGTGGCCGAAATCAAAAATCTACGCGCGCGCAGGAGGCGCCGTTGCTCGGCTGGCCGCCCGATCTGAAGTGGACGTTTGGGAAGAAGCCTTCGCCGATCGCGCCTACCGCGATGACGGGACGCTGGCGCCCCGCAGCGAACCTGGCGCGGTTCTCTCTGAGCCGGACCTAATCCTGAAGCGCATTCGACATCTCCTAAGCCATCACGAGATCGAAACTGTTGCCGGGATCCGCTTGCACCTGCCAACGCGAACTCTTTGCGTTCACTCCGACACGTTGCACGCGTTAAAATTGGTGCGGTCTCTGAGCCGGCTGCTCAATGGGATGGCAGGATCTGGGACTTGATTTCTTTTTCGCCGGACTGCCTAGGTCGCGGGCACGTGCCGTTGAAAGAGCAAGGCACTCGCAAAGAGCAGCAGGAACATCGTGATGGTCTGCGGCGAAGCATCCGCGACCGCCAAGAGGTCCACCAGCACAATGCCGGCCAGCAGGCCGGACACCGTTGCCCCAATGTTACGTGTCGGTCCGCCAAATGTGTGCCGCAAACAGCGCACCACCCAGATGCCTAAGATTGCCGAAAGCAATAATCCGCGAACTCGGTAACCGCCATCGTTGACGATGAAGGCTAACAGGATCGGAACGCCAAGCAGGTAGCAAGGCCAGCACTTCAAGACGCCTGGCAAACTTTCGCGGCGGGCTAAATAACTCAATCCAACGACATATGCGGCTACGGCAATTGCGCTCCAAAGGGTCAATCCAATCACCCCTGCCGCTGATGTGGAACCTGCTGCCAGATAGAGAAAAAAGCGGCAAGCGGCCATGAGAACTGGTGAAAACGAAATCATCTTGTGAACGGCGTCGTAAAGAAGAATGCAACCAATCAGGATCAACGTCAGTATGGCGGTGACCTTTCCGAGAGGCATGAGGCTGATGCAGCCCAGGACCAGCCAGCCTACACCCCAGGACCAGACCTTCTGCGGGGTGATGGCTCCCGCGGGTATCGGCCGTTCCCTGCGATGTTGCCGATCGAAATCCGCGTCGAAGGCATCATTTAAGAACATACCGCCGACGTACAAACAGGTGGCGCCAAAACAAAGCAACGCGAAGCGGAGCGGCGGCCCACCATCACCGAGCAGCCATGCGGCGAGACAATTGGACCAGACCGTTGGGAGGTTCGACACGCGCCCCAGGATCAGGAGCGCGCGCCATTCGCTTCGCGGGGCAGTTACGGCAAAGGACATTGGCGACTAGGAAAATCAACCAGGGATGAAAAAGCAATACGACTGCAGCGAAATAGAATAGGTGAACTTACCTCAAGCGGTTCCGGGGTCACGATTGTTAAGCGTTCCGAGTTGCCGCCCTTTCGATTCCTCGTTGGCGCAGCTCGTGGAGACACCACTCGTACTCTCCAACGAGTTGATCGACGACATTCCGGTTCTTAAGATCCGGCGGCATGACTTCCCATGTGTAAGTTTCCATTTCGATGTGAGAACAAAGGCTCGGGTCCTCCTGGAGAATATCCATTACGCCCAGAAGATGGTCGGACGTGTTGTCAAACAGCGGCGTCGGTTGGCTATGCAGCGGGATGTGAAAATGAATGCGCCATTCCGTCGACGCGGCCTCCTTCACATCGGGAGCGGTTTTCAGGGCGACATCGAGATCACGGTACCGACGGATCGTTCCACCGGCGTTGCGGGCGATGACCTGATGAAAGTAAATATCGTCGGCAAACGATTTCAACGCGCGGCGAACTTCCGGCGTGGGCCTCACTTTCAGCGCCGAACTAAAATGAAGCTTGCTGACCTTAACGCCGTGATCGCGAAACCGGCGAACGACTTCGCGCGGTTCCTCGAATTCGACGGCGAGGTGGCAATTGTCATAATTGACGCCTAGGTGTTCGTCTAAACGTGGATCGTTGGGCCGATCGGCGCGCATTTCCTCGATGAATTGCACCGTCTCCGCGCTTGTTTCCAAATAGCAAAGCGGTTCAGGCTCGAGACCGAGATGAATCTTGCGTCCCGATTTTTCACTGAGCTTGGCGATGTGCTCCACGCATCGCCAGAGATTGCCGCGCATGGCGCCGGCCAGTTCGTTGGTCTTGATGAACTCCTTGAACGAGCATGGAACCGTGCTGACACTTCCTTCCACGTCCTTTGGCACGAGCTGCACGAGCAGGTCGAACAGACGATTCGTATATTCCAAACGTTCGGGCGCCGTCCAGTCGGGAAGATAAACTTGCTCTTTAACTCGGCTGCCGTGGAAGCGGCCGTAAGGGAATCCATTGATCGTGAAAACATAGCAACGTTCTTGATCGAGCCATTTCTGAAAGGCTAGAAGAGCCGCCGGTTCACTCAATTCACGGGACGCTTGCTCGCTCAAACGCAACCCAATGGCATAGGGGTCCTGCGGTGAAACCCTGTCGCGGACGGCCAGCGTGTATTTATTGAGAGCGGCAAAAGTTTCCTCCCAACTCTCACCACGATGGATGTTAGTGCAGTAAGCGAGGTGCAGCCCGTGATTGAGTCTCATGCCAGAATGCCATTGATCATCACGCCAAGAGCATCCGCATTGGCACCAATTGGCGGCTAAATGGGTTTAAGATTAAACCTAAACTTTCCAACGTCGTTGCGCCTAGCAGGGCCTCATCGCCAGCCTCGCCGAAGATGACGGGCGCCGCTCCGCCAGTCCCCTGAAATTCAAAATAAGCATCCCCGACTTGGCGCGTAATCTTTGTGCCGTCGGCCAGTGCAAAATCTACCTTGCGATGCGGACGAATGCCTAAAGCCTTCAACTTTGCCGCCGGCACTAGGCTATATACGGCGCCTGAATCGATCAGAAACTCTACCTCAGCTTTTCGCCGGGCACGGTGAGTCTCTTTTACGATGAGTTTCTGAGTCGTTAATCCCATAACTGGCCTGGCTCAATCTGCGCTCAACTTAAACTTCGGGCATTGACTCATGAATTGAAGCGGATTCCGATAGATCAACTTGTCGATAGCGTCGGCGCTGTGACCGCGCTTGCGCATTTCGAGAGCGGTTTTCGGCACGGCCAACGGGACGCTAACGCCCCAGTCGCAGGCGCTATTCATCCAGATGCGTTCGCTGCCATAAACCTCGACAATATCGATGGCGCGCGCCGACGTGCATTTCGATTCCGGGTACAGCGTCATCCCGGCCCAAAATCCTGCGTCGAGCACCAGCTTCACCGTATGCTCCTCCACATGGTCGATGATGACGCGCTGCGGTTGAATTCGCTTATCGCTCTTGAGCGCGTCGATGATCAATCGCGTGCCTTTTAGTTTGTCTTCCAAATGAGGTGTATGAACCAGGATCAATTGCCCATGGCGCGCCGCCAGGTCGATGTGGCGCTCGAGCACTTTAATTTCATTCTTGCTGTTTTTGTTGAGGCCAATTTCGCCGATGCCAAGCACTGTCGGGCGGTCGAGGAACTTCGGGATAATTCCCAGAACGTCGTCGGCCAGCTTCACATCTTCGGATTCCTTCGGGTTAATGCAAAGCCAGGTGAAGTGGCGCAATCCGAACTTGGCCGCCCGCTTCGGCTCATGCTCGGTCAATTGACAAAAATAATCGTAAAAGCCCTGCACTGAGCTGCGATCGAAGCCGGCCCAAAAGGCGGGTTCACACACGGCCTCGCAGCCGGCGGTCGCCATATCCACATAATCATCCGTAACACGGCTCACCATGTGTCCGTGGGGTTCGATGTATCTCATAAATCCATTTCACGAACCGCGCTACTCGGTTTCGGGCCAGGCGCCGCTGGCGGCTTTGGCCGTGGCTTTGGCAATTGGTTTTGTGGTCGGATCACTCAGCGTCAGCAAGACTTGCTTTGCGCGTTGCGGTTCCTTGCGTTCCAGTTCCCGCAAGGCAAGCCGGAAGGCTTTCAAACGAAAGTCAGCTTCGCCTTCGGCGCGATCGACGCGATCGAGAAAGGCCGCCAAGTCGATCAACTTAGATCGAGCGTCCATAAAATAGAGATCAAGCGCTTCTTGGCGTGTCATAGTCTTCTCCATTCACCGTTGGCTAAAGCCATTGCATCAGCGATGCCAAAGGTGACGGACCAACCTAACCCAAAATTCTGAAAGAAGACAACTCCTGGATTCGGCTGCGCCTATTCCGATATGGCGTGCTTCCTCGTAACGCAGAGTTTCACTCTGCTGTATCGCCGACTTGCAGTCGGCAGAGTGTCCGACTTTGTCCACGCTCGGGAACATCGCCGCGCCTTGCGAACCTTTGGGGGATACTGCTTCGCGGCGGAAGAACACTCCCGCTCCTCCGCGCTCAGGCGATGATCTTTGTGACGGAGACATATTTGTCTGGAATCAGAATCCGCTTCCCGCGCGCGAATTCATCGAGCAAAAGGCTGAGCCATTCCCTCGAAGCTGTGGCTCGTTTGATAATCAAATAAGTGCCAGACTCTTCGCTGCTCAGTTCGTACTCCTGAACGACCAAAGTGATCGGCTCCTTTTCGCCTTTGAGCAAGACTTCGATCTGGACAGTTTTCTGACGCGAATCAATGTACAAGTTAAGCATACGGCCATACCTCCTAATCGCCTTTTGCAAGGCTCGCTCCCCAAAAAACGACGCTGAAGAATCTTTTTGGCGTCGCAGCCAATTCCTTAATCTGCCGGAGTTGCTCATGATTGTTGCTCTACGAAAACGCCCGGTAACTTGCCGCTCGTACGGCGCGCGCAGAGTGACGCGCCCTACCAGATTTACCCAAATGAGAACTGCTGCAACGATTCTTATGATGATCGGCGAGACTGCTCGGCAGAATTGTCCGGGCTCCTGTGTTATCGCCATTGAAATTCTCCTGGTCGAAGACAATCCTGACGATCTCGAACTGGCGCTGTATGCGCTCAAGAAGAATAACCTGGCCAATCGCATTCAGATCGCGCGAGATGGCGAGGAAGCGCTCGATTTCCTTTTTTGCCGAGGACCTCATAGCAGCCGCCGTTTCGAATCTCCGCCGAGGGTTGTGCTGCTCGATCTCAAACTGCCAAAGGTTGATGGGTTAGAAGTGTTGCGTGCAATCAAGAACGATCCGCGGGCTAAGCCAGTTCCCGTCGTCGCGATGACTTCCTCGAAAGAACGAAAGAACAGCGCGACATGGTCGAGGGTTATCAATTAGGCGTCAACAGCTATATCCAAAATCCTGCGGACTTCGAGCAGTTTCGAACCATCATCAAAGAGCTTGGATTTTACTGGCTCGTCATTAACCAATTCCCGCCGACAGACGCCTTCAAACGGCCCTAAATCAAAGCACACAACATTGTCAGTCCGCAGTTGGCAGGGCGAACCTGCTGGTGAGCCGACAGAAGCAATTCGCGATTACTGTTTGCCGGCTCACCGGCAGGTTCGCCCTGCCCCCAAACTGCCTTGTTCAATCTAACGGCGAAATGCCTGATGCAGCCAGCTTTTGCAGACGCAGCTAGCGCTCGGAGGCGTCGGCTTTGAACAAGTTGGCGATGGTGACTCGGAAGTTTGGCAGCAAGTTTTCCTGAAGAACTTCGCGGCTGGCTAGAATTCCCTTCAGCGCCAAACCGTACGGGCTGCTATGATACACTTCAACATTGTCGTACCGCGGGTCAACCATCCAGAGGCGCGGCAAATTGATTTCTTCGTAGATCGCTTTCTTCGTGACCGTGTCGATGCGATGATCTTGAGAATTCACAATTTCAACAGCGAGCCACAGTTTGCCATTAGCGCTTGTCACCAGCGCAAGATCCGGCCGCAGCATGGTTCCAGCTGCCAGTTGCACCACGGATCGCGAGGCCAGCAATCGCGTGCTGCTTAACTGCGCAACACATAGTTCGACCAGCCTATGGAGGCGTTCGCAAATCTGTTCGTGTCGAACGTCGGGGGCAAGCCTAAGCAATGTCTCGCCCCGGATGATTTCTTCGTAGGGCTGGCTCATCAATTGGCCAGCAAGCTACGCAAAAACCGGCCCGTCTGCGAGCCTTTCGTCCGTGCAATAGTCTCAGGGGCGCCTTGAGCTATAATCTGCCCCCCGCCTGCGCCAGCTTCAGGTCCGAGATCAACAATCCAGTCCGCTTCGGCGATCAGTTCGAGATTATGCTCGATCACAATCACCGAGTGGCCAGCATCCACCAGCCGTTGCAAGACCTCGACGAGCTTCTGCACGTCGGCCATGTGCAAGCCGATGGTCGGTTCCTCAAGGATGAAAAGGTTATGACGCGTCGCTTTCCGAAGACCCTCCGGAGAGTCTTTCAATCCAGTCAACAGATGAGTGACGAGTTTGATCCGCTGGGCCTCGCCGCCGCTTAACGTCGGAGAAATCTGCCCAAGCTTTAGGTAACTCAGGCCAGTATCCTGCAGGGCTTCCAACGGTCGCCGAATTTTCTTAAAGGCGGCGAAGAATTCAATCGCCTCGGCGACGCTCATATCGAGGACTTGGGCAATATTCTTCCCGCGACATTCAATGTCGAGCGTTTCAGGATCAAACCGGGTGCTGTTGCAGGTTTGGCACTGCACGTAGGCAGGCGGCATAAAGTTCATCTCCAGTTTGATCGTGCCCGCGCCTTCGCACGTCGGGCATCGGCCTTGCGTGCTGTTAAACGAAAACCGGCTCGGAGAATAGCCGCGCAAGCGGGCCTCCGGCGTCTGCGAAAAGAGCTGGCGTATTTCATCGAAGAAACCGACATACGTCGCAGGCGCCGATCGCAAGGTCCGGCCAATCGGAGATTGGTCCACTTCATAAACAGCTTTGATCGATTCGAATCCCTTTAGTCCACAACCAATACTCTCTGACCGTTGGCCGCGTTCCCGCCGCAGGCAATGTTGCACCGTCGGCAACAAACATTCGTGGATCAAGGTGCTCTTGCCTGAACCGCTGACGCCCGTAACAACCACGAATCGATTCAAGGGAAACGCGACCGTCAGCCGCTTGAGATTGTTTCGCGCGGCTTGGGTGAGGATTAGGCATGGTGTCTTGGCGGCGTTCGATGCACCAGAACCTCGATTTGAGCGCCGCGTCTTTTCGTCCAGCGATACAGGCCGGCGTTGCCCGCGAGATGGAAACTTTCGTTGAGCGCGCAAGCATTGGCCAGTGACCGAGTTCTCGATGCGCATCAATTCGTCCAATGTTCCTACGGCAACCACCTCACCGCCGCGAACTCCAGCTCCTGGGCCCAAGTCCACGATGTAATCGGCGCGGCGCATGGTTTCGGGATCGTGCTCGACGACGACCAACGAATTGCCGCGGCGCTTCAGCATGTCGAGCGCGGCCAGAAGTTGTTCATTATCGCGCGGATGCAAGCCAATCGTCGGTTCATCGAGAATGTAAAGAACGCCGCTCAGATTCGAGCCAAGCTGAGCCGCAAGCCGGATGCGCTGCGCTTCTCCGCCGGAAAGCGTCGTAACGCTTCGGTCCAATTGCAAGTAGCCAAGTCCGACCTCGCACAGGAATCGCAACCGCTCGCGAATCTCGGGCAGAATGTCGCGGGCGATCTCAGCGGCACGGCCACTGAATTTCAGAGAACGAAAAAACGCCAAGCTCTGCTGAACGGAAGCATCAGACAAAGCGACGATGGTGGGACCTATCGCATGCTTGCCCGATGGCTTGGGCGAGGCCCGTCCTTCGTTGCGAAGATCCAGGCGGACAGATCGCGCCATCGCGTTGAGGCGGCTGCCTTGGCAATCCGGGCAAGGCTCGCGTTTGCCTTCCTGCCATTCAAACCATGATTCTTCGATGGCATCGGCGCGCGCGCCCCGATCAACATCGGGCAAGTAGAACAGCTCGCCAAAACCGCGGCACGTTCGACACCAGCCTTGCGCCGAATTGTAACTGAAATTTTTGGGATCGAGCGGTTCATATGACTTGCCGCACTGCGGGCAAGCCCGTTCGGTCGAATGAACGGAGATTCGGCCATCAGCGCCGAGGGCAAAGAACGTGCCCTGGCCGAGTTGCAGCGCTTCATCGATCAGTTTTGGCGGCGTCTTTTTCGCGGCGAGAGCATGGCGGGCGTTCCTCTCAAGCAGGCCGACAACGATCTCAACGTCATGTTCGCGAAACCGGTCGAGGCGGAAGGGCTCGCTCGTCGAGCAGATTCGGCCATCGGCGCGAATCTCAGCGTAGCCGTGCTTTGCCGCCCATTGCGCGATGTCCGTATGGAAACCTTTCCGATTTTTCACGACCGGCGCCAAGAGCCGCAAATCGCCGCGAGCTTTGAGTTCAGCTTTCAGGCAATCCCCCAGTTGATCGCTGGTTTGAGCGGCGACTGGCACTTGGCAGTCCGGACAGAATTGCGCGCCTAAACGCGCGAAGAGCAGCCGAAAAAAATGATAAATCTCAGTGACAGTGGCGACCGTGCTTTTGCCTCCGCCGCGCGAAACGCGCTGCTCGATGCTGACAGTCGGTGGGAGACCCGAAATGAGGTCAACTTCAGGCCGCGCGAGCTGCTCGACAAACTGGCGCGCATACGCGCTCATTGAATCGAGAAACCGGCGTTGCCCTTCGGCGAATAAGAGATCAAAGGCAAGCGTGCTCTTGCCGGAACCGCTCACACCCGTGATGACGACAAACTGATTCCGCGGAATAGAGAATGTCAGGTCCTTGAGATTATGCTCTCGAGCACCGTAAATCGAAATGACAGGTTTAGCTTCGTCAGACGTTTTGATGGTCACCTTGAATTAATACCGCAGCCCGGAAATTTGACAACCCATCCAAATGTTCAGTTATGTTCAGTTCCGTGTTCGGTCCCTGCCCACGCGGCTTTCTTCCCCTCAAATCTCCGGGCTTTGTTTCCTGTAGCGGCGTCTCGGAAGAGCGCCGCAAAACTCGGGTTGTTTTATCCTGAAAGCGGCGATTGATCTGAACAGGAGGCAACGGAGGAAACAGAGGGACGTTCACCGGTCAGGTGAGATTCAAACAACAGCGCTGTTCTCGACAAATCTCTCCAACTCTGTTGCCTCTGTTCCCTCCTGTTCAGCCCAGCTGCTGTTTTCAGGTTTATGAGTGGTGCGCTCTCACGAGACGGTGCGCTAGCGCAGTTCATGGTTCCAACGCGCGCCAAAACTGTGTAGAGGTGTCGCCACAAAACATGCTGATTTCCTTTCATAAACCGTACGGCATCGTAAGCCAATTCACGCCGGACGGTTCACGTTTTGGCGCCTTGGCAGCTTTTGGATTCCCGCGTGACGTTTATCCAATTGGCCGGCTGGATGCGGAAACGGAAGGGCTTCTGTTATTGAGCGATGAGCGGCAGCTGAACTTCGCACTGTTGAATCCAGCCCGGGGGCATCGCCGCGTTTACTGGGCGCAGGTCGAGCGCACACCTTCTGAGGAGTCACTCCGAAACCTCGAACGCGGCGTCCTCATTCAAGGGCGGACGACCTTGCCTTGTCGGGCGCACCTTCTCGATCCCAAACCGGAGCTGCCACCGCGAAATCCGCCGATTCGTTTTCGGAAGTCAGTCGAGACTTGCTGGCTGGCTCTCGAATTAGTTGAAGGCAAAAACCGCCAAGTGAGGAAAATGACGGCCGCAATCGGACATCCCACCCTCCGGTTGATTCGCGTTAAGATCGGCGATTTTGAGCTCGGGAACTTGAAGACCGGGTCGTGGAAGGTGTTAACCCCGGCTCAGCGAAAGCTGGTCTTTGCATAATCTAGAGCGTTTCTCGAAACAGATTTCCGGATAGGCAGAGAAACGCTCTAGATTGCTACGGCGCGGGTTCGCGCGCTTCCTGCGCCTCGAGCTTTTCGATCATCTTGAGATAGGAAGAAGCAATCAGGTTTTCGCGCCAATCTGGCATCCTTAATTGTTGCGAGCGTTGAAACCATCGTTTCGCCTCTGGATAATTGCGCGCTTGAAAGTAATGCCAGCCGACGTGGTTCACGACATAAAAGCTGTTTGGGTCCAGCTCGGCCGCTCGTCGGAAATACGGTTCCGCCTCCGAATAGTTTTTTAGCGCCCAGTCCAAACACATTCCGTAGCGGAAGTAATTGTAGGCGTTGTAGGGATTCAAACGCATGCCCAGCCTAAACCACTTCATAGCTTCCTTAGCCAATGAGACGTAGTTCGCATGGTCACCTTGCCAGCTTTGGGTCCGGAATATTTCCCCGATCTTGTAAGTCGTCTCGAAATTTCTGGGATCAACCGTATGAGCCATCTTGAGGAATTCCAGGCGGTCGTTCATGGCCCGCATAATTCCCCTCTTAAGGAGTAATTCTGCGTCGAGATCCCTCTCGTCTGCTGACTCCATTTTCGACAACGTTTGCAGGCTGGTTAAGATCGCGCGTTCGGCCCGATCGGCTCGTTCCAGCCAGACAAATTCTCGAAATCCGAGCGCGCCTTGCTGGCCCAAGCAGACCATGCCAACGAGTATGACGGCACTTAAGCCAACGCGCGTTCCGATCCCGCAGGTCACCCAATAGCGCTCCGTCGCGAACCGCAAGTGCCCGGCCAGGATCGCCATCAGCGTGACCGCGACGATAGCATTCGCGGGAATGTGCATATTGAAATCGACCACCGAATGAAAAAGAACCGCTAACAAGCCGATGGCGGCTCCGAGGACTAACGCCGAGCGGTTGCTTGGCTTGGTGGCGAATTCGCTCGATCGCCGGACATATTTCCAAGTTTTGAAGACGCCCCAGTAGAGCAATATCCACGCTGAAGCGACGAGCGCCGTTCCGACCAACCCCCAATCTGCCAGGGTATTTAAGTAATCGTTGTGGGCGCGGTTTGGCCGCAATTGGACGACTTCTGGCCGCACGGCGGGAAACCGGTAATCGAAGTGTGCTGGCCCTGCTCCCCACCAGAAATGTTGTTTCCAAATCTGGATGGCCGGTTTCCAAAGATAAAATCGAATGTCGTACAGGTTGCCATCTTCACGAAAGACCTGCTCGATCCGTTGTTGAGGTTGGTAAGTCTGTTTGAAAAAGAAAGCTCCCACTCCCACAAGGAACGTCAGAGAGAGGATCGCTGGCAACCGGCTATTTCGGTAAATCACGAGAATGGCAAACAAAACGAGCAGCGCGAGACCGCTCGCGAGCCATCCGCCGCGTGACAAGGTCACTCCGATCCCGCCCAGCATCACCAGGGATGCATAGCCGACAAAGACCTTTGTCACCGGTTTGGAGCGGCCCGCGATCGTTAAGGCCAATCCTAATGGGAGAATCATCTCCAAGAAGCCGGCCAGATTATTCGGACAAATAAACGTCCCTGATCCGCGGCCAAGGTATTGCGCTGGTTTTTCAAAGTGCCAGATTCCCCAAACGTAAGGCGACTTCGTCAAGAATTGAAAAATCGCGTAGAGCGAAATCGCCATTCCCAAAAAAATCAGAACGAAAGTGATGATGTGCGTCGATTCCTGGCGATGAAGATTATTGAGGATCGCAAAAAATAGAAACGCGTAGATGATGACCTTGAGTGTTTCTGCCCGCGCGACGTATTCGAGCTCTGCTTGCTGATAGCGGATAATGGCGTAGGCCGTGAACGCCACCGCCGCCCAACTTATCGGCGCCCAGAGAAGCCGATAATTCGGTTGCAACCAAATCCGCGCGAGCCATAAAGCTGCAACGCCCATCGTCAATCCCTGAACGATGAGCATCTCCAGCGTGCGAACCGCGCCGGTTGCGATTGGCGCGAAAATCAGAATAGCCAGGACGAGGCCGAGAATCCCCTTCTCGCAACAGTTGTCCAGACGTTCACGGTCCATTCCTCGTGCTCAGCTGGCTGCTTAACTTAGATATTCGCGAGGATCCGTGATGTGTCCGGTTAAGGCACTGGCTGCGACGGTGGCTGGCGAAGCCAAAAAGACTTGCGACTCTTTGTGGCCCATCCGTCCGGGGAAATTGCGATTGGTTGCGCTGATGCATTTCAGCGGAGTATTCATGCGCCCAAAGGTGTCCACCGGTCCGCCCAAACAGGCGGCGCAGCTCGCGTTTTCCGTCATTTGCACTCCGGCGTCCACCAAGATTTGCCAGATGGTCTTGCTGCCCCATCGCGCCGATTGCAAATCGTGGACAATCTCCGGTGTCGCTGGCACGCCAAAAGTATCAATGGCGACGCGCTTGCCTTGAAGGACGCGCGCGAACTCGAGAAAGTCGCTCGTCTTCCCCCCCGTGCACGAACCAATGTAAGCGCGATCCAAGCGAACATTGGTTAGCTCTTTGGCGAGCTTCCGCTGTCCGGGATCCGGATGGCAAGCCACGGTCGGTTCGAGCGCGGAAAGATCCACCGTAAGTTCATAGACAAACTTTTCGTCCCGATCTCGCTCAACCGGTTGATAAGAAGCGCGTGTGCCGTTCAATTTGCAGCGATAGTCCACGAAAGCTTGAGTTTGAGCATCAAACTCAAAGATGCCGTTCTTTCCGCCCGCCTCGATCGCCATGTTGGCGATGGTCATACGATCGTCCATCGAAAGGTTGGCCACTCCGGAGCCGTCGAATTGCATGGCGCGGTACGTTGCGCCGTCGAAGCCAATTTGCCCGATGCAATGGAGAATGACATCCTTGGCCATCACACCGGTCTGCAACTTGCCTTCAAGACGAAAGTGCATCGTTTCCGGCGCCTTAATCAGGAGCTTCCCCGTTCCCATGACGAACCCGGCGTCAGTATTGCCAATCCCTGTCGCCAAGAGATTAAAAGCGCCGGCCATGCAAGTGTGGGAATCGGTCCCGAAAAGAACTTCGCCCGGCCGCGTGTGTCCCTTTTGGGGCAGAGCCGTATGACAGACGCCGGCATAGTGGCTGCCGTACTGGCGCTTTAACATCCCCTGAGAAGCGTCAAAGGCCCAATGCCCATTCGGATCGTCGATTACGTCGTAAAAATAGGGCAAGCCTTGTTCCCGGACGAAGTCGCGCAGAATGTCCACATTTCGATTCGATTTCGAGTCGGCTGTGAAGATGTAGTGATCGGGAATGATGACCACTTTGTTGCGGTCCCAAACCTTTGCCTTCGGTCCAAACTCGCGTTTGAAAACCCCAATCGTTCCAGGCCCGCAAACGTCGTGGGTCATCAGAACATCGGCGTTCACCCAAATATTTTCACCGGCGTGGACGCTGGCCTTACCCGACGCCCGCGCCAAAATCTTTTCGGTCAAGGTCATAACTGGGCGGTAACCATAACGGCCTGCCATAGGTACTGCAACAGAGGAATCGCTGATTGATGGTTGATCTAGGACGCGTCTTTCCTGACTGTAGCGGCGTCTCGTAAGAGCGCTGCTAGTGTTGGCGGGAAGAATGCGGCGCTCTTACGAGACGCCGCTACAACTGAAAAGACGCGTCCTCGCTTCCTGGCGCGGTCCAGCTTTATGCCGGCTGCTCGCATGCAAACGCAAATGACGAATGTCGAAGGACGAATGACCAAAGAATGACGAAGCTCCAATGATTAATGACCTCGATCCGACACCACAATGGTCCATTCGGATTTCGTCATTTGGTCATTCTTCGAAATTCGGATTTCGCTCATTCGTCATTGCACAGCCAACTTGCATCAAAGTGGGCAACAGCGGCGCAGTCCACTAGCGAGCCAACTTACTTGGCTTCCGACGCGGGGGGCGTTGCCGAAGCTTGACCGCTTTCGATCATTTTCTCGATCGTCGGATTTTGCGGATTCCCACAGGCAAGTGATTTCTGATAATGCCAGCGCGCCAGTTCCTTGAAGGGGGGCTGTTGGGATGCATAGATCAAGGCGAGATTTTGATGAGCGTCGCCAAATCCTGGCGCGATCTGAATTGCCTTGCGCAGGGCAGTTTCGGCCGGACCGCGCTGCCCTTTGTGGCTCAGCGTAATTCCCAAATAGTTTTGGATTTCGGGATTTTGCGGATCGAGTTGAGCAGCGCGGCTTAGCGCATCGAGCGCTTCATCGAATTTTTCCTGGCGGAATTTTAAGTATCCCCATAACGAGACTGCGCGGGTGTCATTAGGATCTTCGCTCAACGCTCGTTTGAGGCTGGCTTCGGCGTCTTCGATGCGATCTTGCTGCAATTGAATTGCGCCGAGGTTAGCGAGCGTGAAGACATTCTTGTCGTCGAGCTTCAGCACTTGAAGGTATTTCTTTTCCGCCTCGGCATACTGCCTGGTAGCAAAGGCCCGATCAGCCTCCGCCAAAAGAGGCCCGGCGCCGCGCGGCAATTCTCGCAACGATTTTTTTCCTGCCTTCAGGTCCACTTTGGTTGTGGTTACTTCCGGTTTCTTGAAGAGAGCCAGTTCTTCCGTGGTAAAAGGAACTTTCCGCGCCTCGAATACTTCGAGCCGTGCCCGTAAGATCGCCAATTGATTTTCGTATTGATCGCGTTGAACAGATTGTGTGCGCGATTTGTTGTCATAGAGCTGCTTGGTCGTTTCGTTCAGCTTCTTTAAGAGGCCATCCCGTTCGCTCTCGAGCCGTTTCACGCGCTCGCTTTCAGTTCCGGCAGGTTTAGGCGCAGATGCCGACGCGCTCGCTAGCTTGGTTTCGAGATCCTTTTTGGTTGCTTCCAATGCCGCCTTTTCGTTCTGAAGCGTATTCAATTGAGTTTGCAAGCGAGCCAGTGCAGCGTTCGCCTCTGGTGTGGGCTGGGCGGCGCCCGGCGCGACGGGAGGTGGCTGGGTTCCTTCCAAGACCTTCTTGTTTTCGCTCGCAATCTTAGCCGTCGCAGCTTCGCGGGTGATGGATTGCAACCGGGCTTCGAGAATCTCCTTTTCGCGCGCGAGAGCAACATTGGCGTCGACAGCTCGCGCAAGTTTGTTGTTCGCCTCCGACAAAGCTTTCCTAAGCTCTTCCGTCGCCGCCGGTGTGGCTGCTTTCGCTTGTTCCTGTTTGAGGCTGACGCGCAGCAATTCCTTATCCTTCTCCAGGCCTCGAATTCTCGCTTCCGCTTTATTGAGTTCGCGGGGATCAATTGCGGCGGGCTGTGCGGAGAGCGCTTCTTTGAGCTTCGCTTGCAGAACCCCGTTTTCGCGTTGGAGCCGTGCGACTTCTTCATTCAATGCGCTGACTCGTTGACTGTCTTCTCCAGGTGTTGCCTGGGGCTGCTTGGTCGTCGCCGGCTTCTTTTCAGGAACGGCCTTTTCGAGTGGAGGTGAAGCCGGCCGTTCGCCAGTTGAAGAGCCCAGTTTTTCAGTGAGGTAATTCAAACGAAACTGAATAACGGCATCATTCCAATTCGGATACGCGGACTGCAGCTTCTTTAAAGTCGTCTGAGCTTGGAGATATTTTTCGCGCGCGGCGCCCGACTGGCCACTGCCACCAAGACGATCTCCTTCTTGAATGAGATTATAGATTTGAATGTATTGATCATCCGGACCCACCGCATTGACGACCAGCGCAAACAATAAAAATGAGAAGACAGGAATGAAAAACCGTTTCATGGCGGCCAATGTAATGTAAGGCAGAACCGCATTGCAATCCGTTAAATGTGAAGTATGTGCTTGGCTCTTGAAGAACAGCTCAAAGTTTAGCTGGTGGAATAGCTTATGTTTCTTGTTTATGGAGAGAGGTTGACGTCGACGGCGATGGAGTGCAGGAAGTCTGCGCCGCCGCACACTATCGCGTCATGATCTTCGAGGGAACAACAGGCCGGAAGGAAAGCGAGTTGCGATATCATCAGAGCCGTCCTTACGGTTGGTTCGGCGTGGCAGACGTGGACGGCGACGGACAGGTTGAGCTTGTCACAATCGGAGACTTTCAAAGCCACATCGATGTGCTGAATTATGACCCCAAGAAATCCGAGTCCCAGCGGCTCTCAGTGCGCTGGCGCCGCGACATCGAGCAAAAGATCGAAGAACGAACGAAATGGCCGCGGATTGGACCGCGTCCTCTCGTCAACGCAACTGGGGACGAGAGGCTGGAAATCGTTCTGAATTTGTTTAATGATACCGGTGATAGCCAATGGCACGCGCTCGTAATCGATGCGTCAACTGGCAAGACGCTTCACGACTTCCCCGGCCGCTTTCTGAAAGGCTCAGCGGATTTGGACGGAGATCAACGAGAGGAACTGTTTCTTATCGCAGCCGACGGTGTGCGAGTGCCGACGTACGGCTCCATTGAAATGGTGAGTCTGAAACACACGAAACCGGCGGTGCTCTGGTCACGCCCACTCGCCGCCTGGATAACGGCAGATTTGCCGCGTTTGGGAAGCACTTGGTCGACGACCGCTTCGCAGAGCATGCAGGAGGCGCCCATTATCAAGAGTCCAAACGGTGCTCGCCCGGCATTTTGCGTCGCTGAGCAGGGACTCGACGCAGAATCGAGCTATACCGTGACGCTCAGCGCGCTGCGGCTTGATGGTAATGGCGCTAGCGCGATGAACTGCCTGTGGTCCGTGGCAGGGTTCGTTGGCGAGTTCAACCTCGTGGCGTGGGCGGCTACGTCTAACAGTCCTCCCGGAATGGCCGCAACCGTGCGTATGAACGTTCCCAAAGGTGGCGTCCTGGCGATCTCTTGCACGAATACCGACGCGCGGGTCGTCGCCAGCCAACCACTCAGCACTACGCTTTCTTCGCCGATCATCGCCCGCCTTCAGACTAACGGTCCCATGATCGTCGTATCGGAAGGAACGGCACAACAGGTGTTCGCCATCGAACCGCCAAAAGAACGAAGCAATGAGCCTCGCCTGCTTTGGCGTCGAACCGGTCGTGGAATGGGCGACGGAAGCCGGCGACTCGGCATCGTGGGTGCCGACTTGGATGGAAACGGAGGGCAGGAGGTCATCGTTGCGGACCAGGACGGAACAGGTCGAGCCCTGTTGGTTGCATATCGCCATGATGGTTCACGGCTTTGGCAGACGGCGTTCAAACAAACGCCCGGTGCTCTGCCGATTTGGAATGCAGGCGCCCTCACCTTTTGGTGGCCAGGCAACTTTCGTTCGAAAAACCAAAGCGATCTGTTTGTTAATACACGGCGAGGTTTGATGCACTCAGATGTCGGACATCTGATCGACGGGCGCACGGGCGCTCTGATTTGGAGGCAAGAGAAAGCGACCGTCCCGGGTCAGTTTTCGTGGGCTTACGCCGGCGCCCCGCCAGGTATCGCTGATCTTGACAGGGATGGACTGGATGAACTGGTGTCGCTTTACCCGGTTTGCTTTTGGATTGCAGATGGCCGGACAGGCCGCCTGAGCTATGGCGTTGAGTTGGCGAGCAGGAAGCAACTCCCGGCCTGGGCCGCCTATGGTGAGCCGATGGTCTTTGATTTTTTGAACCGGAACAAACCGGCCGTGCTCCTCGACTCGCCCTACATCCTCGCGTTGCTCGAGACAAATGGCGCGCCGATCTGGCATGGACTAGCGCGTTCGGATTACCCAACCGGCAAACCTGACGACAATGTCGGGCAAACAACCGCGGTGCGGCACGCACTCGTGGATATCGATGGCGACGGAACTTTCGAAATTGGGTCGGCCGGTTATGTTGATGGAGTGCGCGTCTTTGACTCCAGGAACGGAAAGCTCCTCTGGTCGCTGAAAGGACCTGATCCGTCGTGTTATCGAGTCACTGCGGCAGACATCGACGGTCGGAGAGGCGACGAGCTGCTTTACGTCTCACGCAACAAGTTGATTGCAGTCACCGGAAATCGCTCTTCCGGCAGGATTCTCTGGGAATGGGAAGCGGCAGCAAACCTCTCAATGCCAGCCATCGCGGATTTGGACGGCGACGGGCTCGCCGAAATTGTTGTTCAACTGGCAGACGAAAGCATCCAATGCCTCGATAGTGAGTAGGGCCTTAACCAATCTTATGATTTTCAAAGCGATAAAAGTGTTCGAACCAACTACGCGCCGGATCGCCGCAGTCCTTCTCGGAAGCACGTTAACGGTCCTGACTCCCTCCGCACAAACGGTTGCGCCGACGCCAATGGGTCCCGACGCGATGGGCATCACCAGCGATGAACTAATGCAGCACATTCGCTACCTGGCTGACGATGACTTCGAAGGCCGCGGAAGTGGTGAAAAGGGCGCTGCCTTGGCCGCAAAATACGTGGCGCTCGAATTTGAAAAATATGGCCTGCAACCAGCCGGCCAAAGCCAAAGTTGGTTTCAGGAGTTTGAAATCGCATTAGGCTCGAAGATAGGGCCTGCGACACGGCTGGTCAGCCGAGCGAAAGGTGAGGCACGCACCCACAGCGCATCAGTGGATTTTCTGCCCTTCGACAATGTCGAACGGCAATCGGCCACAGGGGCGGTTGTCTTTGCCGGTTACGGAATAATTGCGCCGGAGCATCAATACGACGATTACGCAGCGATCGACGTACGCGACAAGATCGTTCTCGTGCTGCGCCGCGAACCTCAAGCGAACGATCCGAAGAGCGTTTTCCAAGGAACGAATCACACGGCTCACGCGGAATTCAGAACTAAACTCAAAGTGGCGCAGGAGCGCGGCGCCAAAGCTCTGCTCATCGCAGACGCCGCACCCAACCGACAGTCGATAAGCCAAATGGCCTCGGGCGGACCGTTTCGTTTTGGACTGAGAGCACAGTCGATCCCAATGATATTCGTCGATTACAACTTGGCAGCAGGATGGTTGCAGTCGGCGAATCATGATCTGGCTAAACTGGTTGCCGATATTGACATCGATCTGAAACCGAGATCGTTTGCACTGGATAACTTGATCGAACTGAACGTCGAACTTCTCTCTCAGAAAGCAACCGCGCGCAATGTCCTCGGTCTTCTGCCGGGCGCAGACGCGATGTTGAAGGATGAAATCGTTCTGCTGGGCGCTCATTTTGACCACGTCGGTTACGGACTTCCTCCTGGAACAAATCGGACGGCGAGCGCAATCCACAACGGGGCCGATGATAACGCGTCCGGGACTGCGGCGTTGCTTGAACTAGCGGAAGCGTTTGCCCGTGCTGAGGTCCGGCCTCGACGCAGTTTATTGTTCATCGGTTTTGACGCCGAAGAGCGCGGTCTGCTCGGTTCGCAGCATTACGTCGAGCATCCACTACACTCGCTTTCCAACATATTAGCCATGATTAACTTAGATCAAGTCGGCCGTGGCAAAAACGGGTTGAACATTGGGGGGATTGGCACATCGCCTGGATTCAAAGGAATGGTAGATCAACTCAAGCAGAATTCTCCTCTTAACATAACCACCAGCCAAGGAGGCCGCGGTCCCAGCGATCACGCCTCGTTTTACAATCAGAACATACCGGTCCTTTTCTTTCACACGGGCCTCCATCCGCAGTACCACAAGCCAACGGACGACTGGCCGTTGATTCATACGACTGAGATCGAACAAGTAACGCGGCTCGCTTGGCTTTTCGTGGACCACCTTGCTAACGCCGATACAGGACCTTCCTTTACCAAAGCGGACGGCGTCCCTTTCCGACGTTCAAGGCGCGATCGCGGCGTGCAACTCGGGGTCCAGTTCGATCCTGAATTCGGCGGCGATGGGGTCAAGGTTACCCAAGTAAGCGCAAACTCGGTGGCGGAACGGGCAGGCGTTAAGCCACAAGATGTTATCGTTAGAATAAACGAAGAAACTATTTCGAATTACGACCAATTGATCTCTATCATCGGTCGTCTTAACCGTTCGGCCTCGGCGGAACTGGTTGTCATGCGGGACAATCACGCTCACTCGTTGACGGTCAAGTTTGGCGCTCCAGCGGAAAACCCGTAATACCACCATCAGGTGCCATTAACCTTCCATCAGGCGCATCTCGGTCCCCTGCTTTTCGGCGTCGTTAAGCGGGAGTGAGGGCGAATTACCGGTTATCGACTTGGGAATTGGCTTGTTCAGGGATGGTGGACGGCTATGCCGGCTTAGGCAACGCGGTTTTGGCGCCAAAAGAGCGGTAAGGAGCGTGATTTCGGCACGTTTTTGTGGGGACCGTGGGGACCAAATCTTTTTCAAAAACCTCTTGACTAATCTTTTAGAAATCAATAGAAACCTTACTCGAATGAGTTGATCAGGTTGGATGTTGGATACCGGAGTTGAATTTTTTAAGAGAACTAAACTGTTTGAACAACACCTCGGGAACTATGACTAGAACCAAAGCTCACCTTTCGATTTGCATAGGTTTACTTTCGGCGGCTCTTTTGGGAAATACGGCAGGGTTTGCGGCCGTCGTTTATAATAACACGCAAAATAACCTCAACCGTTCGTTCGCGCCCGCAGCCGTGAACGGTGCGACTCCTCAATTTGGTGATCAGGTGTTTCTTACCGGCAGTGATCGCAGGATCACGGATTTTCAATTCGAGTACTTTCTGACGGGGCCCGGCGGAGCAACGAGCGGCAATGAAACTGGTGAGCTCTTTTTCCATCGGAACGACGCGGGCACGACCGGGATTGAACCAGGAACGCAGCTCTACCGTAGCGGTGAGTTTTCTTTGAGCACTGGCTTTCAAACTGTCGTTGCCCAAGCGTTGTCTGTCACCGTTCCCTCGACCTTTACCTGGAGCGTTATTTTCCGAGGTATCGAAGCGAACGAGCAGGCCGGTCTTTTGATCTACAATCCCCCAACCGTTGGTTCCAGCTTCGACGATTTTTGGCAGAGGAATGCCAATGGAACTTGGTCAACGCTCCTGGATACTACGGCTAGCCCGGTGCCGATGAACTTCGCCGCTCGCATCACTGCCGTTCCGGAACCCGGAACCTACGCACTGGCAGCTATCGGCGGTCTTTTCCTGATTGCTGCTCGACGTTTCAAGCGGCGTTCTGCTTGAGAACCAAACAATTTCAAAACTACCAAGCGCGGGATTTTACCGCGCTTTTTTGTTTTGGGGCGGATCTCGGCTGAGTCAATTCGCCTTTACCCACTTGCCTCTCGTGCCGGTTTCGCGATAGCTGGCAACGACCCAATCGCTCAAAACTTTGTCGGGAGCAAGAGTGGCGTTGGCGTCGAGAACAAATTCCCGCTGGCCCGTGTTCTGCGCAATCAACTTCAGACCGAACTGAAAGTCTTTAAATTTTTCGGCGCAAAGATCGCGAACGGACAGCGACTTTTCATGAGCGAGCGAGATTAGCGATTCAACTGCAGACTCGGTGAACTGAAGTTTCAAACCGTGGCTTTCAAAAAACCGCGTCGCATATTCATAGACCAACTGCCGGCTAAACTCGCGCTCTTCACGGACGTGCTCAGACAGCAATCGCTGTAATTCAGCAATCGGATTATCGACTAGTTCGCGCGTTACCACAAATCGTCTCACATTTGTGGATGGCAGTTCATACTTAAACTCGCGAAAGACACGTTCACAAACCGTCATTAAACCACGAGCTCCAGTTTGTTCTTCGGCAGCCAAAGTCGCGATTTGGCGAAGTCCTTCGTCGGTAAAGAGAACCTCGATCCCGTAGGCGGCAAATGTTTGCTCGTACTGGCGAATAATGCTGCCCTCAGAAGTTCGTAAAATACTGAACAAATCCTCGATTGACAGCGGCTGGCAAACGACACGGACGGGCAGACGCCCAATAAATTCGGGCTCGAACCCAAAATCAATAAAGTCGCGCGTTGCGACCTGCTCCAGGCACTTTGACTCGTCGAGCGAGTGTCCCTTGGCGGCAAAACCGATCGATGCCTCCCGCAGGCGGCGCTGCACCACCTTCTCAAGCCCATCAAAAGCGCCGCTGACAATGAACAAAATGTGTTTCGTGTTAATGACGCTGGCCGACTTCTTGCCGCGCTGACTCATTTCCATCAACGCTTGGACCTGACCGGCGATATCCTGTGGAGAACGCGCTGGCACCTCGGTCTCCTCCATCAATTTGAGGAGGTTGGTTTGCACGCCGCGGCCACTGACATCGCGGCCAGAATGGCGGCTCGCTGCGGCAATCTTGTCGATTTCGTCGATATAAATGATGCCGTATTGAGCCCGTTCGACATCGCCATCGGCGCGGCGCAACAGTTCACGGACAAGGTCTTCGACATCACCCCCCACGTAGCCGGTTTCGGAAAACTTCGTTGCATCGCCCTTCACAAAGGGCACGCCAATCAGTTCAGCAACGCTTCGAATGAGATACGTTTTTCCGACGCCCGTCGGCCCAATGAGGATGATATTCTGCTTGGTATAATTGGGCTGTTCCTTGCCTGCTATCGCCAGCCGCACCTGGTGGTAGTGGTCGCACATCGCGACACTCAAAACCTTCTTCGCCTCTTGCTGCTTGATGACAAATCGATCCAAATAAGCCTTAACATCTCGCGGTTTCTTATCGAAGTGAAAGTCAGCCTCGGACGATCGGGCCGGCGGATCTTCGGACGAACCGACCGAGTCCGAATGGGCGGGAGCCCGCCCGCCCAGCGTCTGAAAATGCTGGCGCATAAAATCGGTGAGCTGACGCTGAAATTCCTCGGGCGAGGGAGGGCCGCTGAAAAATCTTCTAGGCATCTTCTTGTTCGACAAGCGTTCCGTCAATCTGGCTGCCGATTCAATATGGATCGCATAACCGTTTCGTCAATGATCGGCGCGAAAGACAAGCACGCTCAATGGCGGCAAGGCAAACGAGCCGGAAAAAGGCTGGCCATGGTTCGGAGATAACTCGGCGGTAATAGCTCCAAGATTTCCGAAATCGGCGCCACCATAAATCTGAGCGTCGCTGTTTAGAATCTCCCGCCAGTTCCCCCCTTTCGGCAAACCGATGCGATAACCAGTTCGGGGAATAGGAGTCAGGTTCAAGATGATCACAAGTTGGCTCGTCAATTCGCGATTTTGGCGCACAAATGAAAGCACGCTCGACTCCGCGTCCGAACAGTCAATCCAAAAGAACCCTTCCAAGTCGTAGTCGCTTTCCCAGAGCGCTGGCTCAAGCCGGTAAATCTGATTCAAGTCTTGGACGAACCGTTGAAGGCCTCGATGGTAAGGCCCTTCACCGAGCAGCCGCCAGCCAATTTCCCCGCTTTCGCTCCATTCCGCCCGTTGTCCCAGTTCGCCCCCCATGAAGAGCAATTTTTTGCCGGGAAAGAGCCATTGGTATCCGAGCAGAGCCCGCAAATTCGCAAATTGCTGCCAATCGTCGCCAGGCATCTTCCCCACCAGTGAACCTTTGCCGTGAACTACTTCATCGTGCGACAGCGGCAGAATAAAATTCTCGTGATGATGGTAAAGCATCGCGAACGTGAGGTCATTCTGATGGTACTTTCGATGTATTGGATTCCGCGAAAAATAATGCAGCGTGTCATGCATCCAACCCATGTTCCACTTGAACGAAAAGCCAAGTCCGCCCAAGTAAGGAGGCCGTGTCACTTGCGGCCAAGCAGTGGATTCCTCAGCAATCGTAATAACCCCAGGGTATTCAGTGTGCGCGAGGTGATTGAAGTGCCTCAAGAAACCGACCGCCTCAAGATTCTCGCGTCCGCCGAATTTGTTGGGAATCCATTCCCCTTCCTTTCGAGAATAGTCGAGATACAGCATCGAGGCCACAGCGTCGACACGCAGGCCATCAATGTGAAAGCGGTCGCACCAGAACAATGCGTTGGCGAACAGAAAATTCCGGACCTCATGCCGGCCGTAATTAAAAATCAAGGTTCCCCAATCCTGGTGCGACCCTTTCCGCGGGTCTTCGTGTTCGTACAGCGCGGTGCCATCAAATCGAGCTAATGCCCAGTCATCGCGCGGAAAATGTGCCGGGACCCAATCCACGATGACACCGATGCCCGCCGAATGCAGCGCATTGACCAGAAACTGGAAGTCATCGGGTGTCCCATACCGGCTGGTGGGCGCATAGAAACCCGTCACTTGGTAACCCCAAGATGGGTAATAGGCGTGTTCGGCCACAGGCAATAACTCGACATGTGTGAAACCAAGTTCTTTGACGTATTTCACAAGCTCGTCGGCCAGCTCTCGATAACCGAACGATTCGGCGAGAGACTTCTTTCGCCAGGAACCCAAGTGAACTTCATAAATGCTCATGGGGGTCCGCAACGCATTTTGCCGACGCCTCTGTCCGATCCATGTCTCGTCGGTCCAATGAAACCTGCGTGTGTTCCAGACAACCGCAGCGTTTTTGGGCGGCGTTTCGTAAAAGAACCCATAGGGGTCCGTCTTCAACACGATTGCGCCATGCAAATCTTTAATTTCGAATTTGTAGAGGGCCCCCTCGCCGACACCGGGAATAAATAATTCCCAAACACCCGACGCGCCCAGCGATCGCATCGCGTGGCAACGCCCATCCCAATTATTGAAGCTTCCGACGACGCTCACCCGTTGAGCATTCGGAGCCCAAACGGCAAAACTTACTCCGGGCACGCCGTCAATCGTTTGCAGCTGCGCTCCGAGCTTCTCGTAAATTCGCAATTCGTTGCCTTGGCCAAAAAGATAAAGGTCCGTGTCGCTCAGGGTGGGGAGAAAGGAATACGGATCACGAGTCTGAGACGTGCAGCCTTCCCGATCGGTAATGACTAAATCATAAGCATAAACCTTTCGTGCGGCTCGCGTAACGCCTTCGAATAACCCCGATGGATGACCTTTCTTGAGCTTGAACGATGGCTGGTTTTTCTGGTGGGTCGGCATGACCTTCACACTTTCGGCCCAGGGCAAAAATGCGCGAACCACGACCCCGGAGCCATCGCCCAACGGATGCATGCCGAGGAGTTGATGGGGCGAGCGATGTTGGACTTCCACTAAACTAGCCAGTTCAGCGTCGGTTAAGATCATTGATGGCCAGTGTTCCATGGCGGAAGATGAAAAACACGAAAAAAGTCTGGTTTGAAATAGCTTCGCCTTCAGTCGAAGTTTTGAGCATGAATGCCATCGTCGTTCGCTTCGGATTGATTATTCTTACGGTCGTACTCTTTCTGACTTGGAACGCCGCCGCTGCTACGGATACCACAACTTTCCGAAACCTGGCGAAAGGAACGTCCAGTGGAATCAATGAACCGAAGCAAGAATTGATCAAAAAACAAGCGGATTGGGAAAAGTTCTGGACCAAGCACACGGCACTGATGACACCCACGGAGTAGCGCGAATTTTTGCAACTATTTTACAAGGCTCTGACAACTCACCTTCACGGCCAGGCTATGGTGAGCGCATGAAAACAATCCTGCTTTCATCAAGTTCCAGTTATTCCAACACTCGTTCTGCCAGTGTGGCCTTAACGAGAATCGGTCAAACCGTTTCCATCGGTTTGAATTCAGCCAAGTATCTCTTCCTCTTGGCGCTCCTGATGGTTGTGGCAACACCGCAACTCAAGGCAAGCGATCCTATCGGCGTCTTTGCGCTCATCGATAAGGTCGTACTCGAACCTAATGAAACGTCACCGGAACGCATTCAAATCTGGGGCGCTTTCGCATTTGCAGAAGGGCGTGGTGATGCATATGCGGCGCCCAAGAGAGGCTATCTCTATTACAAATTGCCTGCTGAAAAAGCCAAGGCCGCTCGCACGGAATGGGCTGACCTTAAGCTCGCCGCGGGCAAATCCGAAGTGATCGGATTCGGGGCACGCTATGGCGAAAAAGGCAAGTTGCGCAAGCCCGATGAAAAACCAGAGAATCCCGACGCTTATCCCGTTGGATGGGGACTCATCCGCATGAAAGAGCGCGACGCAAACTATGCGCCGATTCGGCAATTGCTAGCGCTTGTGCCGCGCAACAGTACCGAAAAAGCGAAGCAGCCGTCCGCTTGGATTCAAAAGTCTCGCTAAATGATTACGCCATTGACAACCCAAGCGCACCGCTCTTTTCCTTCGATAGGTAACGGGATCAACAAGCGCGTTGATGGGACAGCGGGCGCAGTCAAGGAGCGGTCAACCTTTCATGAATCGTTTCAACGGCCTTCGCAGGGCATCCTGCGGCATTCACCTCAGGATGCCCTTTTCATTCTTTTGGCTCTGCTGCTCGGGGCGATCCTCACCACGCAACCGAGTGCGTTGCCCATTGGATTGGGTCTCTGGTGGAATGCCAATACCATAGCGCACAATTTCATTCACTTGCCGTTTTTTCGGAGACGCTGTTGGAATCGAATTTGTCCATCGGCACTTTGACCGATCCACGTCAGAAGATGCGGAACTAATTGTCATACCGCTTTCATTCATCGGCGATCGTGATGCGATCTATCAAAATCCGGGAGGGCCTTATATTCTGGTTCACGATTGGATTTGGCAGCGGCGAGGGAGAAGCGAAACAATCTCGTGGCTCCTCTTGAAACGACTGAATCTCATATGTCGATGAAACGCGATTTTCGTTTTGACGATGTTGCCGGGCAGTCTGGGCTGCACGAAAATGACAACGGCTGGCTATTGAGGGCCGGCGCCCTCTTTACCATCTTCGTTCTCGTAAAGATCGTCACCTTGGCTGGCCGGAGTTTTCCACTTTCAGGTTGGACTCCCCTGGCCTTTCTCTGGCAAGACATCCTCGTTGCCCGTTGTTACGCCCTCGTAGACCGCGCGGTCAAGCGGCCCTTGTTATCTTGGATGCTCTACGCCGGCGTTATCACTTATATCGCGATCAACCTTCCAGTCATCCGCCTTTTATCAACGCCAATGACCTGGACCATGATGCGAGCGACACGAGGTACATTGGCCGACTCAATCCGGCATCACCTGACATGGCAGAGTGTTGGACTACGAACACTTCACGTATCCTTCGATTGCTCAAGTGCTGTCGAACGCTGGCTATCGAACAGCGCTGTTTCACTCCGGGCGCTTCATGTATTTAGGAATGGACTCGATCGTCCAAAATCGCGGCGACCAAACATTGGAGGATGCTGGCGATATTGGAGGCAACCGCAATTCGAGTTTTGGCGTGGATGAGCCGTCAGCTGTCCGCCGCATGCTTTCCTGGATCGATTCGTTGAGCGAAGGGGAGAAATTCTTCCTGACCTATTTGCCGATTGCCGGGCATCATCCTTACGCAACTCCGGATGGAGGCCCCTTTTCGGAAACAGATGAGGTTGGCCGGTACCGCAACGCATTGCATTGTGGCGATGCAGCTCTCGGAACATTTTTGAATGGCCTGCGCGAGCGCGGTCTTTTTCAAAACACCCTGTTCGCAATCATGGGCGACCACGGTGAAGCATTTGGCCAACACGAAGGCAACTATGGCCATACCTTATCGATCTACGAAGAGAACATTCGCGTACCGTTCATCATTGCGGCCCCCGGTCTGTTCGCAGGTCAGACAATGTTGAACAGAACGGTCAGCTTGATCGATACCGCCCCAACCATCCTAAGCCTCGTTGGCCTCCCAATTCCCGACAACTATCAAGGCCGATCTTTGCTATCCGGCGAAGATGGAATGGCGTTGTTCTTTACCGATTATTCGTTGGGATGGTTGGGATTGCGCGACGGACGTTGGAAATATGTTTACGAGTTGGAGGCGGGTCGTTCGATGCTCTTCGATCTCGATGAGGATCCCGAGGAACAAGTAAACGCAGCTGCGCAGCATCAGGAACAAGTTAGAGTTTAACGCGAGCATCTCAAAGCTTGGACCGCCGCTCAGAAACATCTCGTCGAAACCCTGAAATGATCCTTGTTAATTGTTCCCGAGAGACTTCCAGGCTGCCCTCGCTCCAAACGACGTAGTCTGAGAGCAGCATCTTTTTCTCTAGCGGCCACTGGGCCTGGCGCCGCTCGTTGATCTGTTGCAAACTCCATTTGCGCGCGCGCAAGCGCTCCGCTTGTGTCAGAGCGGAACAGGCAACGCAGATCGTGGCATCGAAGTAAACCTCCGCTTTGGTCTCGAACAAGAGTGGGATAATGACAACGCCTGCATCGCGGTGCTGTGTTCCCCATGTTTCGACCCGACTGAGCCAAATGGCTCGAATACGTGGATGAAGGATTGACTCCAAACGGTGGCGCGCTTCGGTATCAGCGAAAGCAATGCGAGCCAACGCCTGGCGATTCAAGGTTCCGCCAGGCAGCATAATCTCGTTGCCAAAAGCAGCCTGCAGTTCCTCCAACGCAGGTTGCCCCGGTTCAACAACCTCGCGGGCGATTAAGTCGGTGTCAGCCACCTCGACCTGCATCTGCGCCAGCAACTGTCCCGCGGTTGACTTCCCCATACCGATCCCGCCAGTTAGTCCGAAAAGTTTCATCCCTGGGGCGCAAATTCCGCGCTGGGCGCGGGCTCATAGCGTTTCTCGAAACAAAACAAAAGTTTGTTCCGGACGGAACAAACTTTTGTCACTAAAACGCAAAGAGAAGCGCGTCCAGTTCAGCGGTTCATTCGAGCCGCACTCGATAGAAGCGCTGGTTTTGATCAACGACTTGATCTTGAACCACGGCCATTTCGACCGCGGAGAAGCTGTTCGTGTAATTCAGCAGGTGTTTCCAATTAGCCGGCTGGAGGCCGCTGCTGTACTCAACGACATAAACCTTCCCGGGAATCGCTTCCCACGAAAAGGTTATCACATTGGGTGCGGCGCCAAGCGTAACATTGCTTAGCGTTATCGTTCCGTTTGGATCAAGGTCATCACGAGGAGTCGTGTCCGAACCATTCATGATGCCATCGCCATCCGAATCAATGGTGACGCTGGAACGCAGGGCGCTGTTCATCTTGACGAACTTATCCGACTCTCGCAATCGAACATCGACCGAACTAGCCGGGCCAGCGAACCCGCTCACCCATCTGAGACGCCCTTGGAGTTGACCATTCAATTGTTCGGCGGGCGCATTAGTAGAAGAGTTGGCAAAATAGATAGTGAAGCCTGGTCGCACCTGAACATTATTCGCTAGGGTCGCCGGAGTGATGTCTTGCAGATCAAGGAAGTCAACGTAGAGCGCGTTCTTCCCAGAAGTGCCAACAAAAGTGTAAAGGGTATCCAACCCACCCTTGAGCACCAGTCTTCCGATGGCCATGTTATCGCGGAAACCCGCCGCGACGGGCCCTCGATCTTCACCAGCCCAGGTGTGGGGAATATCCAGGAATGAAGGAGCGATCGACCTGAAAGTTGTTCCCAAGAGATCGCCTGTCCGAGGTTTCCTCAATAGATGAAACCCTTCACTGGTAATGACATTGCTTGCGCCAGCGCCGCCATCACTGACCGAGTTCGTGACCGCAAACGTGAATGCCTGCGACGTTGTGATCGATGTCGTCCGAACCCTCAAGTCGTTTGCGGAAACACGGATCGGCCCGCCCGCAACAAGTCTTCCGCCTTCGAGTTTTGCGAAGCCAGCATCCACATTGATTAAGCCAATTCCCGGCGGCGGCGGACCAAGGTTTGCCAAAATCAGCCCGCTATTCTCAAAGATCTGACTGCGTATCCGATGCTCGAATGCAATGTTGGTGCCTCGGTTAATATAGGTTGCATACGGCAGGCTGCGACCAGTGCCAAGATCCGCCGAACCAGGGATCTGAATGAACCCTTCATTGACGAGACTTCGCAAGTTGGGAAAGGTGCTTCGGTTCCAATTCGGAGTGGCGTTGGTCAGAATCAGCTTCCCGGTCGGCGACAACGTCAGACTTTCGGACTCGACCGACAAGAATTCCAAAACACGAAGGCTATCACTAATGGTCACTTGCTTGCTTCGAGCAGTGAACTTCGGCACGAACACAGGCTGAATTGTGCGGACCCTGGTGGCGTCCACAACCAGGACATGAATGCCAATGTCGATGACGTTGGTGGCAACTTCATTGGTCGTTCCACCCGGATTGTTGGGGTCCGGAATCGTATTAGTAACGAGCATTCCCGACTGGTTTGTCCATACGCCACTCCACGCAAAAATATCTCCCGTGGTTCTATCAATGGTCTCTTTCACGACACTTTTGACGACGAGTAAAGGCTCAGTCGAAGCTCCCAAGTCCAGGGCCAGGTTCTGCACGTCAATCACCGAAGTCTCGCTCGTGAGAGTCTTGGCGCTGAGACTAACGATACCTTCGCCGCGAATGCGCCCACGGTTCATGTTCAGTTCGTTAGCCTGGATTTCAACGCGACCGGGCAGATTGGTAATGGACGCACCGGGGACACGCGGAATGACGCCGACCACGTTTGTGATGTTGAACGAATAACCCGAATAAATATTCGTAGCGATCGTGTTGCTGTATCCGGAATTAAAAATGAGCCTGGACGCATTGGTCGCATTCGATTTCAACATATTGGCAAACCCGCGCGGCGTGTCCCGTCTGACTTCGTAATTAGACGGGCGAAATGTGGATAACGTGGTCAGATTGGTCAGCAACACGAAATTCGTTTCCCACGCGACCTTATCGACCAGATAAACCTGCGTGAGAAAATTGCCTCCATCCAAGACGTTCGTTTCCGAGTTGGAGAATTCTACAATCGCCGTTCGGTATTGGTTTGTCAGGATGTTGCCTGGGGCGAATCGCACGTCAAACGTCAGCTCCGGGTCGCTAACCTGGACGAAGACTGCCTGAATAAGCCAGTTGGTCGGTGTGACAGCATTAGTTCGGACAAATGCGGTTGCATTCGTTAGCGCTATGCTGGTTGGGAAACCGAACGGTTCTGCTTCGTTCGTGACTAAGTGTGGAGGCGTGGTGATGGTGAAATTAGTCGAGTTGCGCACCGGCTGAGCCAATGTATCGGTCCCGAAAGCGCTACTCCCGTCGCCCATGGGGTTCATCCCCCAGTAAAGGTCCAATATTCCTATTTCAGGAATAAAGTTCGTCGGCGTAATGCGCCAAAACCCGCCCGTAAATGGCAAGATTCCGACGCTGCTGCGCGTCAAATCCATTTTGTCGCCACGAAGCCGGACAAGGCCGCGCGCGTCGGAATGAAGCTGGCCTCGGTTGTAAATATTGGTTGCCCAGACGATGATCTGCGAATTCTCGAACGTCTGCCCAGTATTCGTGACAGATGTGCCAGGCAAGAAGAAGGCGCCGCTCGTCGCAAAAACTCGAGCGTCAAGGTCGTTTAGAAAATTCGCCGCGGGACCGCGGATGCCATCCGATCTCACAAAATCGAAACGAAACCCCGGATTGCCCGTCATAATTCCCAAGTTGTGAAAATTCAGCGTATTCTGCGTATCATATGGCAAGACAGTGGAGACCGAGAACAAGCCATGATTAATGAATGTGGCCGCATCCACCTGGGGAATCTCCCGGTTAATGCCAAAGTTCTCATAGACGGGATCCGCCGCGTCGAGCTTAGGCGCCAAGGAAAGGAGCAGAACTCCCAAAGCGAAGGCAATCTTAGATTTTGTCATACAAAACTTATTCCTCGCAGGACAGCGCGTCTCGCCTGTCCTGATCCACCAAGAAATTCTGAACAGGCGGGACGCCTGTTCTACTGCGAGCCGGTTCATGGGAGGTTGCATAAATACGACTTAGGGTGCTCCGACAACCTTCCAGGGCGTGCCGCCACCCTTCTCGAGCAACAATCTTTCCAATTGTTCAATGGACGTTCCGCGCGGGAACACAATGGGCGCATTCGTCGTCCCATCAAAAGAACCCCAAATCAGGCCGCGAATCGCTTGCTCCTCGCGAAAGCCGCCTAATGGAAAATTCTGCAGAAACGGTCCAAGTTTGCCGAAAGCTATTTCCACTCGCGGATTGATGACGCCTGGGCCACTGAGCGGAGTTGGGCGAATTGAGTTCAGCGTGCTGTTATTCTGGTAAGCAATGTCGCGATCAATTAGCACCGGGTTAATGTTGTTAATGAGTCCTAAGTCAGCCGCCGAAAACAAAATGTCGGGCTGCGTCAGGACACGCCGCGCGAGCTGCTGCCGCACCACACCATTGGTAATGATGATATCGGTATAAACGACAACATTTGAGAAGGTCGCTCCAATGATCGAATCGAAATTGGCGCGGATCAACGTGATCTTGTCAACTCCGGGCCGTAACGCCACATCGACCAGAGCGTTCGTCGTTGTGCCAACGCCGCCCAAACCGCCGCCGGGCTGTCCGACACCGCCAGGTTGTTGGCCCCCAACACCGCCGGGTTGCTGCTGTTGTCCAGCAGCTTGGCTGCCCGGAACAGGCAACCACGCGACGGTCGACCCAATCGTATTTCCGCCACCCGCTCCCAATGCGCTCACCGCATTACTCGACACATTTTCCACATTATGATTGCTGGTGCGATAAAGGTATCGGAGACCACCGACGTCATCTCGGGTTAACCCAGTGTAAAAGAGGCCTGGGTTAATGAGTGTCCCCGCGCCCCTAAAATCTGTCCGAAAACCCGGCGGCCCAGCTAACAGAGATTCGAGGGCGGCCAGCGCCGCGACTGACGTTACACTGGGGGCGAGAGGATCGACCGTAACTTCAGTTGCATCAAATTCGGGCACAGTGCTGATAGGCCCAATCGCGTAGGTATAAAGCGTGCCATTCACATAACTCGACGGCAGCAGCGTCACAGGGTCGAAGTTACGCCTTATCGTTATGGCGCCTGCGATACCGTTTCCGTCGGTGACCAAAGCGCGCAACGAATAAACCCACCGCTCCGGCGCAGCGAGGCCCAGCGCTTCGAGCAGCATCGACAACGCCCACGACTTCATGTCCCTAATTCCAAGCGCGGTCGCCCGGTGATTGAATCGCCGCGTGTCGAGAGGAAACTCGGACAGGTCGGCGCTCATCGCCGAAAACGGCGGCAGGGCATTGATCACTTGGACTGCGGCCTCAACCGCGTTTACGCCCTCTTGCCCGAAGTAGTCCAGGAACGAGCTGTCAAACGCGTAGACAATTGTTGGCGTATTCCAACGATACTCCTCACCCAAATTCATTGGGCCGACGATGTCCTCCGGAGCCAATCCGTAGCCTATCTGAGGGGTCTGCCATGTGGTGTCGATAGGTCCGCCGAGCGAGAAAGCTTTGGCCTCTGGCATCGCCACCGCTGCCAGGAACAAAACAGACAACAATTTTTTGACAGACTGTGACATATTCTAGATGCGTTAGCGGAGCCTTTTCACACGGTAGTACATCAAATTATTTCGCCCGCTGATCAACATGGAATCGGTTGATCCCACGGCAAAACGAGGCGCGCCGAGATCGGTCCATTCTGCGCTCAAATCCACCTTCAACTCGACCTGATAAACAAATCCGGGCTGCGTGTTCCAGCTCAGAAAATTTCCCTGATCTGTCGTTGCCATCTGCATGCGCAGCGCGCTCGCCGAATCTTTCGGATCCGTGCCGGCCAGGAATTCCTGTAGATTCGATGCGCCATCGCGATCGTCGTCATTCTTCGGATCAGACCATAGGCTGATTTTGCTTCCCCAATAATGGCTTTGCCAATCATCGGGCAAACCATCGAGGTTCTCGTCGCTGCCCCAAGTGGTCGCGCTTACTGGAGCCGATAGCATCGATCGGCCGCCACTCGCGAGCTTGTACGACAGTTTGATGGAGTGCGTGGAACTAGGAGCGAATGGCCCAACCGAGGCAATGTTGAGGCTCGTGGTGACAGGTTCCGCGCTGTCATCTACGAATAATTCGTATCCTGTGACGCCTGCTGCGCTGGCGTCGGGCCAAGTGACACTTAGCCGGCTCGAACTTAGTGCCGAGACATACGGTGGCGCCGGTTTGATTACGTTTATGGCATAACGCTGCGCCAAAAGTTCGAAGCTTGTTGGGCCCCCAATGAAACTTGACCACACCACCAAGAATCGATCGGCGCCATCGGAAGCAACGGTGGGATAAATTTGCTGGCTCGCCGAACTCGTGTTCACCTGGAACTCGGAGCTGATAGCAGCCCCGTTATCTGAGAGAAACCGTCCGTACACCCCTTCCCGTGAACCGTCCTGGCCGAAGCTCGTCCAAACAACAAGATTATTATCGCCAACCCGGGCGATCTGTGGCGCATAATGATTCCCGTTCAGGTGACTGTTGACCTTGACGGCCCCATTGCGAGGTCTGCCCTCGCGATCGAAAGAACGCACATATACATCCCAGCCATTAGCTCGGTCTGCGATGTTTCTCTCGCTCCAGCCAGCGATAAAGCCGCCATTCGAAGCGATCACGACTGGGTTGGCGCAGATATTGGTGGTTTGGTTGAGGAGAAACTCATTACCTTGCAATCCGCGTCCGCTGCCAAAAACTCGCGCATAAACATCGACGCTATTTTCGAAGCGCCTCTGTTCCGATACCCAAGCAACAACAAAGCTCCCGCCGTCCAAAGCAGTAATGGCCGGAGTTCGCTGATTGAAAGAGCTGTATTGATTGACCGGGAATTCGCTCCCGGATTTTGTTCCATTCGGAGCAAAACGCTGTGCAAAGATTCCCTGCATGCTGCCATCTTGATCGTAACTTGACCACGCTATGATAACCTCGTCATTGTCCAAAGCCGCAATAACCGGATTCGCCTGTTGGTTGTTGCGATACGTATTCACGACAATGTCACCGGTCGCAAAGGTGCCGTCAGGTACCACAAATCGGGCATAAATATCTTGCGCTCCTAATCGACCTCCCTGCCACACAAACACCGCTCCCCTGTCCTTTCTGAGCGCAACGCCGGGATTCTGCTGATCACCGGCGCCTTGCTCGTTGACGCGAAACACGCCTAAGCCCCCCAGCAAATCACTCTTCAAGTGACGCGCGCTAATTCCGGAGCCATCGCCATCGGTTGCATTATCCTGCCATACGAGATACCCGCCGGACGCGTTAACAGCGGCCCGCGAAAAAATCTGATCGCCACGCAACAATCCGGCAATCGGATACTCCCCGCCTTGGACATTAAAAGTATCTGCGGCAAAGGCAGCCGAGGGGACAAAAAGGAACCCGATGACAGCAAGCCTTCTCCAGGCGCTCAACAGTGAGGAGAACATACAGTTTGAGGTTCTGATAATCGTTTTGTTATCAACCCATCGCGCGGCATGGCCAACTGGCCAGTCGCATTATGGGTTAGCATCAGTCTTTGGCTGCGCCGGAATGACGTTTGGGTCGAACGGGAGGCTGTCCTCCAGATGAATACGGTTACCCGCAGGATCGACGAGCGTTGGCGTAATAAAGATGACGAGGTTCTTCTTGCTCGTCGCGAATGATTCGCTCCGGAAAAAGCGCCCCAGAAATGGAATGTCGCCGAGCACAGGGACCTTGTCTTTGATCTTGGCAACATCTTCGGCAATCAAGCCACCCAATACCACCGTCTGGCCGTCCCACACATTCACGCTCGATACAACTTGTCGCACGCGAAACTTTGGCAATGGCAAGACTGCCGTGAGCGGAGTTCCCAAAGTATTTCCGACCGCAGATTGAGCCTGTGGCAAGAACGGACCTGGATCGTCATAACCTAAGAATTCCACCAGCGAAGGCATGAGTGTCATTTGAATCGAATAGCCGTCCGCCGAAACGTAAGGGATCACGTCGAGGTTAGGACCAGTCGGCACAGGGATAGGCGTGAAGTTGACACCAGCGCCGATTGCGCCCGCACCACCACCACCGAGGCCGCCGACACCGCCACCACCGAGGCCACCGCCGCCGCCGCCCGCTGTTGCTGCGCCGACCTGGCCGTTGGCGACGATTGTTTTCAATTCGGTCACTTCGAGCTTGGCCTGACGGCCGCTCATGGTAAGGACGCTCGGAACCGACAGCACATCAATTCCGCTCCGTTGTTCCAAAGCACGAATCACAAGTCTGAACTGTGGGTCTGTGAGAATCCCTGTCACCGTTGCGATGGCAGGCAAGTCTCGTCGATCCGATCCCACAACGTTGCCCAGGCCGGAAGTTAGCAACTGATCTGACGCAGTTGAAGGAATGGTCGTTCCCGTGGGATTGAGAGGATCAAGTCCTGGAGGAACACCTGGAAAAGTACCCAACGGATTCGCACGCGAAGGCGCTCCTTGGAAGGATGACGCCGTTCCAGCCTGCGTCCCAACTCGGCCGTTATTCATGAGGGTATTTCCGAGGAACCAATCGAAACCTAAAGCCCTCGTGTCACTCTGGGTGATTTCGGTGAACTTCGCTTCAATGTGGACCTGAGGCGGAGGGGCATTCAAAACTTGAATCGCTTTCTCGATGATGTCGAGTTCCTCCAAAGTCGTTCGGACGAAAATGATGCCGTTTCGGTCGTTAAAGAAGAGCGCCTTGCCCGTTTGACCCGCCGGTTGTCCGGGAATCGCGCCTCCCCCCGGGATTCCAGGTCCAAAGCCTCCTCCTCCTCCTCCTGCTCCCAAGGCGCCGACTTGGTTCGTCGGAAAATCCAAGCCGAGTTGCGCAAAGAAATCTCGCACGGCCAGGGAAGCAGACACTCGCAAGTTGACCGAAGAGATACCGAGGATACCGATGCCAACTCCTTGAACGCCCGCAGCCCCGCCACCACCACCAGCGCCTCCTAAGCCGCCACCGCCTAATCCACCGCCACCGCCAAATCCACCGCCGCCGCCAAGACCACCACCCCCAAATCCGCCACCGCCACCACCGCCGCCAAGGAAACTGCCTCCAGAAAGGTCAACGCGCGGAAAAGCAAAACTCCCACCGCCACCACCACCCAACCCGCCACCGCCGCCGCCCAACCCGCCACCGCCGCCGCCCACCCCGCCACCCCCGCCCCCC
>VHDE01000040.1 GCA_016871515.1 Verrucomicrobiota bacterium | reverse complement strand
AGCAACGCCCCGAAGCGAATTAAAACCAGCAGAGCGGCGGGCTTTTGAGCCTTAGCTCCCGCCGCTCTGCGGTCGAAGTCTAGCGACTCTTTTCTCCGTTTTACCCCGCAAATTCTGCTACAGACCCTTTTGCAAACTGTGCGTCTAACTGCACACCTGCTTGGAATAGCAGGGCGTTTGACTGCACACGCAGGATGTTGTGACATCAAAGCGACCCCAAATGGAAGTTCGAATCTCGGAATCCGAAATCCGAAACAAATCCAAAAACAGGCCTAAGTGGAAAACTCGAAACGAGCTCGCCGCTATTCGTCGCCGCCGCAAAGCAATGACGGCGCCGCGATGCTAGAGACGCTTTTTGCATCGCGAACGCTTGATTCAATTCAATGGCAGTGGGGCAAGCCTAGCTGGCTCAGGCCAATTGTGAACGGCCGTTCACAATTAGCAGGCAACGTCGCAGCAACGCCGCCCTACCGACGCAGTGTTTCATGGGTTCAATGCGCCCATGAACCCGACGTTGCGGCATGTAGTCCCGGCTTTGGCCGGAGCAATTGCAATCCGCAAAAGCTGTGTAGCTGCCAGCAAATGCTGCCGCCTAAAGGCGGGACTACATACTGGGAGGTTCATGGGGAGGGGGGACGTTTACCCTAAGGTTTACCCTGCTGCTTGGAAGCTCTACGTGCGTTTTGCGTTTTTTTTGCGGCTACCTTCCAAATAACTCTCGCTTCCAACCCCAGCCTACGACGGTCATGCGCGCGTCTTCTCAAACACGAGCTCTTTGTCTCGCCCCGAAACGCGAATGTTATCTCCAGGCTTAAACTCTCCATTCAACAACTTCAACGCGAGCGGATCGAGGAGGTGCTCCTGGATGGCGCGCTTCAAAGGCCGCGCCCCAAACTGCGGGTCGTAACCTTCTTCAGCCAGAAGTTTCCGGGCTGATTTGTCCAATTCAAGATGCAGTTGCTGCGCGCTGAGGCGTTTTTCTAGTCGCTGGAGTTGAATATCAACAATCGTGGCAAGTTGCTTCTCATCCAGGCTATGGAAGATGATAATATCATCGACGCGGTTGAGGAACTCAGGCCGGAAATGCCCTTTCAATTCCATCTTCACCCGTTCCTCCATTTCGGCATGGTCTTTGGCGGACAGACCCGTCTCATGGAAGTATTCCTGAATAATGGGCGAGCCGATGTTGCTGGTCATGATGACGACCGCGTTCTTGAAATCAACGGTGCGTCCCTGGCCATCGGTAAGACGCCCGTCGTCGAGAACTTGCAGCAAAATGTTGAAGACATCGTGGTGCGCCTTTTCGATTTCGTCGAAGAGCACGACGCTGTACGGCCGGCGGCGAATCGCTTCACTGAGTTGCCCGCCTTCCTCATACCCAACATAACCAGGTGGCGCGCCGACGAGCCGCGCCACAGCATGCTTCTCCATGTACTCGCTCATGTCGATGCGCACCATCGCATTCTCGTCATCGAATAGAAATTCCGCCAACGCCCTCGCAAGTTCCGTTTTGCCAACCCCGGTCGGCCCCAGGAAAATGAATGAGCCGATCGGACGATTCGGGTCCTGCAACCCGCTCCGCGCCCGGCGGACGGCATTGGCCACCGCTGTGATCGGCTCGCCTTGGCCGACCACGCGCTTTTGCAAGCGTTCTTCCATTTTGACGAGCTTCTCGCGTTCGCCTTCGAGCATGCGCGACACGGGAATGCTGGTCCATGAAGCCACCACCTGGGCAATGTCATCTTCCGTGATTTCTTCGTTGAGCAAACGTTTCCCCGCGGGTTGTTCGTGCAAGGCGGCCTGAGCAGCGGCCAGTTTCTTTTGCAACTCTGGAATGCGGCCGTACTGAATTTGGGCGGCGGTGTTGAGGTCGCCATTGCGTTGGGCCTTTTCCATCTCGAGTTTGGCCTCCTCGATCTGGCTATTCAGGATGCTGACGGCATTGATGGCCGTTTTTTCATTCTGCCACTGCGCTTTGAGCCGGGCTGAATGTTCCTTCAATTCCGCCAGCTCGCGTTCCAATTTCTTAAGGCGCTCCTTGGAAGCTTCGTCCTTCTCTTTCTTGAGGGCGGTCTGCTCGATTTCCAATTGCATGATCCGCCGTTCCAATTGATCGATCTCGACTGGCAGCGAATCCAATTCCATGCGCAGCCGTGATGCCGCCTCATCGACCAAATCCACAGCTTTGTCTGGCAAAAAGCGGTCGGTGATGTAGCGATGCGAGAGCGTCGCCGCGGCGACCAGAGCCGCGTCCTGAATACGAACGCCGTGATGCACTTCGTAGCGCTCCTTCAAACCGCGCAAAATGGCAATGGTCGCTTCGACGCTTGGTTCTTCGACGAAGACAGGCTGGAAACGCCGTTCGAGCGCCGGATCTTTTTCGATATGCTTGCGATATTCATCGAGCGTGGTGGCGCCGATGCAGCGCAATTCACCGCGCGCCAGTTGCGGTTTAAGCATGTTGGCAGCATCGGCTGCGCCTTCAGCCGCGCCCGCTCCCACTAAGGTGTGCAGTTCGTCGATGAAAAGAACGATGCGTCCTTCGCTAGCGGTGATTTCCTTGAGGAACGCCTTGAGACGGTCTTCAAATTCACCGCGATACTTTGCGCCCGCGATCATGGCCCCAAGGTCCATCGCGACCAATTTCTTGTTCTTGAGCGATTCGGGAACATCACCGCTGACAATGCGGCGCGCGAGACCTTCGACAATGGCCGTCTTCCCCACCCCGGGCTCTCCGATCAGCACGGGATTGTTCTTGGTGCGGCGGCTGAGAACTTGCATGACGCGCCGCATCTCGTTGTCGCGGCCAATCACCGGATCAATCTTGCCGGCGCGAGCCAATGCCGTGAGGTCGCGCCCATATTTTTCGAGCGTTTGAAATTTGTCTTCGGGATTGGGATCGGTGACGCGCTGATTGCCGCGCAGTTCGGCCAAAGCTTTGAGCACCTGGTCGCGCCGCACGCCATGGCTTTGAAGAAGCTTCTTTAGAGTGCTGCTGCCCTCATCCAACAAGCCAAGCAGCAGATGCTCGGTGCTGATGTATTCATCCTTGAGTTTCCCGGCCTCTGCTTCGGCGGTGTCGAGCGATTTTTTGAGCGCTTGGCTCATGAAATGGTCGGTTGAGCTGACGCCTTGAACCTTGACGCGCCGGTCAAGTTCGCGCTCGAGCTCCTGAGCCAGCTTCGGAACCGCAACACCTAATTTCTGCAGGAGCGCCGGAACGAGGCTGTCTTCTTGCTGGACGAGCGCGAGCAAGAGATGTTCGCCGTCGATCTCCTGATGGGACCGTTGCTGGGCGATGCCTTGAGCCGCCTGCAACGCCGCTTGCGTCTTGAGAGTGAATTTGTCCGCCTGCATATCTAATCTGTTATGCCAGAATTAGCTTTCGTCAAGGCGCTCTCGATTTTTCGGTCGTTGGGCGGATAATGAGGAGCGCTGCGTTCACGCTGCGCTCCCGGGAGTTTGGACGTTTCCAACCGACTTAATCCCGCACTTGATCTCGCACTTGGTCCAGTTCGGGCATGCCAGCTAATCCACGACGGCGTGGCGGTTGTCCCAGTCGGGCCGAAAGCTGCGCCAACTGCGCCACGCTGGCCAACGCTCGATCATAAACCTTGAGCTTCTCCAATGAGAACATCTTTACTCCCTTCAATTCGGGGCCGCACCCGCCAATGGATTAAAGTGTGAGATCAAGTGCAGGACTAAGTCCAGCCCGCAAAATGTCCAAACCCCCAAACGCCTCCCGCAGACTTCACGGCAATTCACGAATTCTCAACTTGCGATGGCGCACGACCTTTCCGTCGTTGTAATTCTGCAGCCCGATATAACCGCTCGAGCTTCGCTGGCTCGTATCGGTCCACGTATTGATCAGCTTGCCATTCAACCGCACGGAATAGTTGTGGCCATTGCAGACGATTTCGTAATCGTTCCATTCGCCGAGCGGTTTAACCGGAACTTCGACCGGGCCGTGGAAAGGATAAATCGAACCAGTCGCGTCCTTCGCATTCGCGGGTTTCGGATCGCCAATCTCCACTTCGTGCCCTTTACGCACGGCAATCCACGGGTCTTGGACCGGATCGGGAAAACGAACGAACACGCCGGAATCCGCAATCTCCTGTTCCTGCATGAACTCGCCGCGCAGGATGAAGTTTCCGAATTGCTTGTTCTTGTGCCACCAGAGGCCCATGCCGCCGTGCCCAGTGGCTGCTCCGTTCTCCAACGTGAAATGGCCGGGACCACATTGGCTCCACCCGTCGTTGGCGTCCTTGCCAAATAAGGAGACGAAACCTTCCTCGCCAGCCTGCGGCAGAGGAACCTCCTGCAGAAATTCTTTAGGGACCTCGACGATCGGTCGAATCTCGACTTTCCGGTAAAAAATTTCCGCAGCCTCCGATTGCAATTGGATTTTCCCTTTCGTCAGGGCGATCGTCCGATTCCCTTCTTTGTAGCGCGGATTTGTCAACACCAGGTTGGCCTTGCCGTTCAGAATATGAATGCCAGTGCCGCCCCAGAAGATTACTTCGCAAACATTCCAAGCGCCGCCGTAGATTTCGTAATCAATGTTTGGCGTGACACCATCGCCTGTGCTGCTCGTCACTTTCGGGGCGCCTTTCTTATAGACAATGAGGCTTTCTCCGGCGCCTTCCTTTTTGTACGGCACCCATTTCTCCATTTCGGGAGTAACCCGCTCGCCTTCAATATCAATAAATGAGCCGGCCACGCTCCAGAATTGGCCCGTCGCTCTTTCCATGATGTTGCACTCAGCCGATCTCATCCAAGCGCCGCTGCCAGCGCCATGGGGTCCAATGCAACAATAGAGAATCCCGCTGTCTCGCCCGACGTTCGCGCGCGGCGGCCAACGTTTAGTTCCCCATTTGTATTCCACACGGATGTGAAAATTCTCGAACTCCTCTTTGGTTGTGATTGCGCCATAGACTTCGCCCGAAATGCGGATTGCCGGAGTGCCATCCACCTCGACGACCGTAAAAACACGCCGCGGATCTGTGTTCAACCCGATCGGCGTCGAACTTCCGGGCGGCGGTCCCAGATAGGTATCCCAACCCGTCAAATCTCGACCGTTAAAAAGCGATTTCCAAATTGCGTCCGGCGCCTCCGCAGCTTCCAGCGCGCTGCTTGGAAGGATCGAGAGCAATGCCAGAAACGCAGCGGCGATGCAGGAAGATAAATGATTCATAAGTTTCGACCTTATCTCACGCGGCAAAGTTTGGAACGCGAAACTTCGCCTGCGTGAGCGTAGCTAAAAGGAATTGCCTCTCGTTCACTGGCCGCCAATCGCGGGCGCCGAAGGCTTCGACGATGGCCGGCCTTTGTATTTCTCGAAGAGGCGAGTATGCCGGCTCTGCAAGCTGACTTCCCTGCCGCCGATCCAGATTCTGGTGACGCGGGAGCGGATGTCCAAAATATCTCCGTCCGCCGCAAACAGAGTTGCATCCTTACCGGTCTCAATTGAACCGAGGCGGTCAGCCACTTGCAGAATGCGAGCCGGATAAAGTGTTATGCCTTTCAGCGCTTCATCGGCCGGCAAACCAAAGGCCGCAGCCTGCGCGGCCGCGTAAGGAAGATTGCGAACTTGGGTGGCTGGCGTCGCGCCAGCCCCTTGGCTAAAAATGACAGTCACTCCCGCCTTCTGGAGCAGTCCGGGGGTTTTGAAATGAACGTCATAAGGTTCTATATCGCGCGCCGGCAGATCAAACATCGCTTCGTAAATAACTGGCACCTTATGTTCCGCGAGCAAACTCGCAACCATCCAGGCGTCACGACCGCCGGCAAGAATGATCCGATAGTTGCGTCCGACTGCCCAGTTGACGGCGGCTTTAATCTGGCGAACTTCATTGGCGTGAATCACCAACGGTATCTGGCCTTGCAAGAAGGGCAGCATAGCCTCCCAAGCCGGAATCGATATTGATGACTGTCTGTTTTCTTTTTTCGACGCGCGTTGAGCCTTCGCATAGGACTCGGCCTCGGTAAAAAAGTCGTCGATCTCCTTCAACTTGCGCACACGGTCTTTGGCCTGATCGTCCAAAGATTTTGTGTTCGAGCTGCCTCGGGATTGTCCGCGGGCCGTCTGCTCCAGCACCATGCTTGGCCAGAAAAGATGCAAGGCCGCAGGATGTTTGATGGTCATTTGTTCCGTGGTCCATCCATCCAGCGCAATCAATCCTGACTGGCCGCTCACACTAGCGCCCAAAGGAACCGTGAGTGCGTGGGCGATGCCGTTGGCGCGCGCCACTGGTATCAGTTCCGAATCCGGGTTCACCGCGATCCACGCTTGAACATCGGGAGTGTACTCGCCCACTTCGGATGTGTCTTGGGAAGCGCGGACGGCGTTGATTTCCGTGAGGCCCAGCGATGACGTCGCGGCAATCAATCCTGGGTACAAATGCTGGCCTGTGAGGCTGACAACAGTCGCATCGTTCGTCTTGATCGTCTTGCCGACGGCGGCGATTTTGCCGTTCCGGATCAGGACATCACCAGGCGCGATAGTTTCGCCCGAAACGGTATGGACCGTCGCGCCGCGCAATAACAATGATTCGGCGCAAATTTGAGCTGCGTTCGAGAGGGCGAATGCGAGGGCGAACATTAAGGCGTAACCACTCCACCGGTCGGGACGTGTGTTGTTCGTAACGCAGAGTTTCACTCTGCCCCGGAGTTTGGACATTTTCTGCATTCTGGAGAAGTCATAACTGTCTGAGTCTTCTCCCGTAGGGAGAACCTGATAATAGCCCGGCGTTTCAACGCCGTTAGGCGAAGAGCATGAACCGTAAGTCCCGAACGGGACGGCTGAAGTAATCCCACAGATATTTCTCGTCATCTACAATCCGATGTTTCTTCAATAGGAACTTACGCAGGACATGCGCCCATTCAGCCGTCCCTGCGGGACTAATTGCAATCGCAAACCGCAACCCGGCAGTGAACTGCCGGGCTATTGTCAAATCTCCCTCCGGGAGAATAGCCAAGTTCACGTTTGGGATGGATGCGCTTGGTTTATCAAAATGTCCAAACTCCAGCGCAGACTGCAAGTCTGCGTTACGAGCGAAGCGCCCGCGTTGGCACCCAACGATGGTTGTCTCGAGATGCGTCCGTGGACCGGCGTTTGGCGCGTCGCGTTATTCATGATCGCAATGCCTGTTCTCATAATCGTAGCGATACTCGAGGGCGTGTTCGAAAAAGGCAGATTGAGCGCGCGCGTCTGATTTGTCGCTTGGGCCGGCCGCATCCAGGACCTTCTTGGCTTTTGCGAGGAGCGCGTTCCATTCTTTTTCACGGTCGGCGGAACGTTCGGCGTCCAGCGCACGATCGAAATATTTCTTCCCCTCAATCCATGTCTCCAAGCAAACCGTTCCGGAATCGAGCGGCGATTGGGACCAGATGACAAAATCAGCGTCCTTGCCCGCCTCCAGCGAACCGATGCGTTTCTGAATGCGGAGTTGTTTGGCAGGATTCAGTGTGACGAACTTCAACGCTTCCTCTTCGGACGTGTTGCCATATTTGACCGCCTTGGCCGCCTCCAAATACAACCGCCGCGCCAAGTCAGCGTCATCGGAATTAAACGAAACGAGCACGCCGCGGTCGCGCATCAAACTGCCCGCGTACGGAATGGCATCGTAAACCTCGAACTTGTAACCCCACCAATCCGAAAAAGCGGACGCGCCGGCGCCATGCTTGGCAATTTCATCCGCGACTTTGTAACCCTCGAGCACGTGCTGGAGCGTGCCCACCTTCACGCCGAAATCCTCCATCAATCGCAAAAACATCAGAATCTCGTCCTGTCGGTACGAATGACAATGAATCCAGCGCTTGCCTTCCAGAATTTCACCGAGCGCTTCCAATTCCAAATCCCGGCGCGGCCGCCGCCCGCCATTGGCTTTGAACTTGTCCCATTCCTGAAGGTACTGTTTCGCAGCGATAAAACGGTTGGCGAAGAAAGTGCGGACTCCCATTCGGGTTTGAGGAAACCGCGTCGTGTTTCTCTCGCCCGAATTGGATTGCTTAACGTTCTCACCCAAGGCGAACTTGATTCCGCTCGGCGCGCCAGGGATTTTTAAGTCCGCAGGCGCGGCGCCTTCCTTCAGTTTGATCAGGCAATTCTGGCCGCCGATGGGATTCGCCGACCCATGCAACAAATTCGCCGCCGTGACGCCGCCGGCGAGCTGGCGATAGATATTGTCCGTTTCCGAATTGACGACGTCACTAACGCGCACCATCGCGGTTGAAGGCAACGTCGATTCGTTGACTCCGCCTAAAATCATCGCGTGGCTGTGCGCGTCGATGATGCCGGGCGTCACGTGTTTGCCTCGGCCATCGATCACCAGCAGCGAGCCGGCGGGCAATCCCGCTTCCTCGGAAATCGGCGTGTCACTCACTTTGCTGATCTTGCCATCGACGATCAAAAGGCTCCCCTTTTCGATGCGTTGAGCCGGTCCGCAGGTCCAGATGGTGGCGTCGCGAATTAAGATGCCGCGCGGTTCAGCGAGTGGGTTTCTCTTATGCTGTGGCGAGCGAGCCACGCGATTTTTGAGGAGGTCCCGGCGCGTCGTCTCCTTGTTTGCTCTTTCGTCGCTGGCTTTGCTCTCAGTTTCCTTGGTCTTATCATCGGCTTCTTTCGATGGGTTTACAGAAGCCTTGCCGGTGGATGCGACCTGTTTAAGTTTTTCGTGTTCGACTCGATAAATGCGGCCGTCAATCCAGACGGCATCGACTTTGTTTTCCGGGTTGAAATAGTTCGATCCCGCGACCACGGTCAGATTGGCCAGCTTGCCCGGTTCAATTGTTCCCGCCTGTTTGTCAACTCCACAAAGCCGCGCCGGCACAACCGTCAACGCCGCCAGCGCATCTTCCTCGGAAAGTCCGCGATCTAACGCCGAACGCAGGTTCTTGCGAAAGCTTTTGCGATCCGAGAGCCCGTAGGTTGTTAATGCGATCTCGATGTGTTGTTTCCTGAGGACCGCCGGGTTTTCTGCCGCCCAATCCCAAACTCGCAATTGGTCCAGCGTCACGCCATTCCAATCGTCATCTTCGGGCAACTTGGACAATTCCGGAAAGTTAAGCGGGACAACAAATGCTCCGCCGGCCGCCTTGGCCAACTGCGGCCGGCGCCATTCCTGACCGCTGGAAACAAATATGGCATTGAGTCCTAATTCGCGAATCAGATGAGCCGCGCGGTCCACCATGAGCGCACTTCTAGGTTCGACGACCAATGAAGTCCGCTTTTCCAAAACCGGCTTGAGGGCCTGCAAGGAGGGATTGAAAGCGGGCCGGACGCGTCCTTCCGGGCGTTGTTCGTGATCAGCGTGTTCACGCGCATAATGCTCGGCATCGAAAAAAGTCTGCCTCAGCACGGCGAGGATTCCCATCAGTGATGCCGGATAGGCGGCGCGAGCGCCACTGTCTGCTGCGAACACGGCGTGCTGAAAGACATCGGCCTTGATCAGCGCGTCGTTAGGGTTGGCGTCGGAAAACGCGATCAACGCACTCGTTCCACGAAGGATACCTCTTTCAGGCACGACATTGCCGGCGGTGAATCCAACTTGACGCAGCGAGTCGAGAATTTTCGCGTCGGGCGTATACGTGGTTCCAACGCGCCGCTCCGGCGTAATCTGGGCGATCTCGTTGCCCGGCCCCGGCTGGCCCGGATCGCGTTCCGAGCCGGAAACACCAAAGAACCCGGTGGCTCCAGCGGTTAAGTCTCGATCCAATCTTTCCTGAGAAGCTGGGGGAACGGATGCGCATGTCAGATAGGCATCGATAAAGCCTGCATAAACCGTAAAGCCTTTGAGGTCCCAAACGCGGGCCTCATCCGGCGGTTTCACTTCTTTGCCGACCGCCTCGATCAACCCATCGCGAATGACGATGGTCGCAGCATCGACCACGAGACCGGGACGCACATGGACTTTTCCGCCCACCAAGGCGTGAACGCCGGGCGGGATCGGCCGATGACCCGGTGGAAGCAGATCGGCCCCACGACCATTAAGAACCAATACCAAGAAGGCGACGACTCCTTTAAGAACGAACGTTGCTTTGGCCAGCATGGAGGCGAAATTTATCGCGATTTCCGTTGGCCGATCAACAAAATTGAAGGCTCGTCTCGCTTGTCTCCGTATTGGCGGCGCGTCGGAATGGCTGTTCTGGCGATTGGTGCTGCGGTTACCGTTTCTTTGGTTCTCCTTCAAACGACCAGCAGCGAACAAGGACGGATGCTCTTCACGGCGCTGTCGATCCTGGCTTTCGCCTACTCTCTCCTGGCGGGTGTTCGCAGCACATCGGACTGTATCAGCGCCGAGAAGCGTGAAGGCACGCTGGGCCTTTTGTTCCTGACGGATCTCAAGGGTTACGATGTCATTCTCGGAAAATTGGTCTCGTCGTCGGTAGCCGCGTTTTACGGCTTGCTGGCGATGTTTCCAATTTTATGTGTGGCCGTCATGCTCGGTGGGGTCGCCGGGAGTGAACTGGCCCGTGTTGCGCTGGTTCTGGTCAACACTCTTTTCGTTTCGCTGGCGGCAGGCGTATTTGTTTCGACGGTCAGCCGAGCCGAACGCAAAGCTTTGACTGCGACTTTGGGACTGATCCTTCTGATCACCTTTGGGCCTTACCCTGTCGCCTTTTATTATGCCTATGGCTTTGGAGGAATTGGAACTTCACTGGAGACGGCTTTTCTGATGCCGAGCCCGTACTACGCATTCGAACTCGCCCGCACCGGCGTTGTGAGCAAGCTGATGGTTCGAGAGTTTTACCACGCCCTGCTAACCGCGCACGTGATCGGCTGGGGTCTGCTAGGGCTGGCTGCTGTCATTCTTCCACGAACCTTCCGAGATCGGCCTCGCAGCGTTCGACGGCTGCGTTGGCGCGAGCGATGGCAACAATGGAGTTACGGCGCACGCGCGGTCCGCAAAGCGTTTCGAAAGCGATTGCTCGATCGGAATCCTTTTCTTTGGCTGGCCGGACGCGATCGGCTCAAGGTCAACTATGTCTGGCTGTTTCTCGGCCTGCTCGGTTGTCTCTGGTATCTCGTTTACACAACAGAACCTGAAGCCCTCCTGGAGTGGTCGTCTTCGGCGGGCTGGCTGTTTTTCCTAAGCGCTTTTTTGAAGGTTTGGTATGCGTCTGAAGCTTGCGCGCGATTGGTTGAAGACCGCCGCTGCGGCGCTCGCGAATTGATCCTAACCTCTCCCCTCAGCGTCAAGGCGCTCGCGAACAGCCAAGCCCTGGCTCTGCGGCGGCAATTCGCCAAGCCCGTGGCTGTCATCCTGACGGTCGGCGTCGCGCTGATGTGGGCGGGCCTGAATGCGAGAGTGTTCAATGCGAATAGGGCAGAGGTGATTCTTACGTTCGCCGCTGGAATGGTCCTCTTGATCGCAGACTTAATCACTCTGAAATGGCTCGGCATGTGGCAGTCGCTGATTTGCAATTCGGCCGGCCGGGCGCTGATCGTAACAGTGGCGCGCTTGCTCGCCTTGCCTTGGATTATTTTCAGCGCAGGCTTCTTCTCGGTCGAATTCATGTTTGCCATCGGCTTATGGCCGCGCACACTGCGTGGCAAAGCTGGTTTGGGTCAACCTATGGTTTGCCTGGCATCGATTCTCATCCGCCCGCCGGCTTCAAGTTCGCCTCGATGCTTTGCGAGCCGCGCAGCAACCGGTCACGCTCGCAGAACTCGACCGCTGGCAACCAGCGGCGCCCGATGACGAGAACGCGGCCTTGAAGATATTGGAAGCCGCGGCCTCAATCGCCGTCCCGCCGGCATTATTGGGGCAACTAATGTCGTTGGCCGGGAATGTCGCTTTAAATGTCGATTCAAAACAGAAGATCGACCGGCTGTTGTCCAATAACGTCGTTGCCTTACGGGCCGTTCATCAGGCAGCCAGCTGGCCGCGAAGCCGCTTTCCCATCGATTCAAACATCGGCGCAGCTTACCGGCCTCTGCACCATCATTCCATTTATCAGCTCGCCTTGCTCACCCGAGCGGAAGCTCTGCTGCGCGCGAATGCAGGGGACGTAGCGAGCGCTGTAGAATCAATCGCAGCCTCATTTGGACTGGCTCGCACATTGGCAGCAGATCTCAACACAAGCGCCGCGTGGATCAGATCGATGTGCCTCCAGTTGATCGGTTCAAGTCTTGAAGAATTGTTGGGGCAACATCAGGTGTCCAAAACAGATCTGAAGAGACTGCTCAGGCTCTTGTCTGATGTGGAGAATGAATCGAAATTTGACCGCGTCTTAGCAGGCCAACGAGCCGTCGATTTGACCGCTTATTATCTCCCACAGGAACTGTTCTATCAGGTGACACGTCCGGACTTAGGCCGCGAACAGTCTATTCTCTTCAGCATGATATTTAGAGCGCTTCGCATGACCGGGATTCGGGATTTGGATTCTCTTTCTTATGTAAACGGCGCGGACGAATGGATGGCCATGTCCCGGCTCAATTATCCGGAGCGATTGACCAAAGCGAAGGAATTGGACCAACGTTTCGAAACTTATCTCTCGCGCCGCCCTCATTTTATGCTTTCACGCAAGCTCCGTTCGATTGCCGAGAGCGAAGCGGGTTTTGCGGAAAAAGCCGCTTATCTAAGGGCAGCTCAGGCCGCATTAGCCATCGAAGGCCACCGTTTGGAGAAAGGCCAATTGCCCGTATCGCTCGACGACTTAGCGCCACGATTCATCGCTGTCGTCCCAACCGATCCCTTCGATGGCCGCCCGCTGCGATACAAGCGCCTGGAAAAGGGTTACACTATATACAGCATTGGTCGCGACAGCGCCGATAACGGTGGCAAGGAAACCAAGCGGCGCACCCGCGTGATGAACCACCAAGACATCACGTTTACTGTCGCACGCTGATTCATTCACTTCTGCCCCGTGATCTCAGCCAGGAGCCGGAAGAAGCCGCGCTTGCGTTCGGAACTGATTCCCCAGTTGACTGGCACACTTTGGTACCCTTCGTCGAAACCCTCTCCTCGCATGCGGAAATCGAAATACCCCCACGACGCGTATTCGCCGACCGAAGCGATGAAATTGTTCGTCGGCTGGTCGAAATTGAAATGATCGTCCTCGTTAAACAGAATCGGCTTGGGCGCGTAGCCGGGAACGGCGCGCGTTTGCCGAACCATTTCCGCGATGCGCTTGGGGTCGCCGACGCCGTTGCCGTGAAGCAGGAGGAAATCCGAAGCGCGGACGACGTTCTCGCGCGGCACGGTATTGCCGCCATATGAGGTGCTGACATAGAGCCGCCGTCTGTCGCGTGTGGTCTGCTTGACGCGCTCAATTAACTCATGCACGCGCGCAGGTTTGAGGATGTCATGATCGTAACGGACGTTGGACTCGTTATTAATCTCGAGGAGCACGTTGCGCCAGCCGCCCTCGAGAACCCATTTCGTCGCTTGATCAACAGCACGAATAACTGCTTCCTCGTTGGCGAAGCGTTGGTCTTGCCCGAAGTAAAAATAGCCAAGGATGGGAACCATCCCGAGTTCGTCAGCGAAATCGAGAATTCGGCGCATGCGCTCGAGGTAATCGGCGCGCAAGGATCCGTCCGCTTCGAACGCGGAATTGTGCCAAGGTTGCTGGGCTGAGTAGCCTTCGGGCGAACCGCCTTGGAAATTGATCGTGAACGACAGAAGGCCGTGCCGTTTCCAGACAGGCATCGCGGCGAGGAATTCACGCGTGTTCCGTTCCGCATCCCAACGCCCGGTGTCGGGATAAGCCCATTTGCGGATCGTCTCTGGATTACGATCGTCGAACGTTGCCTGCACGAGACGCGCGTTCATAAGCAGCCCTTCAATCTTGTGGCCATTCCACGCGCCGCCCGCGTAGGTCGGCTGGCCGTTGATGAGGAAGCGTTCGCCGTCAATGGTCACGGTCGTCTTGCGTGGAGCATTTTCCGCCGCGGACAGCAAGGTAATCGGACGACCAACCACGAGCAGAACGGCGATAAAACGGAACAGCGTGATCGAGGTGGCTTTCATGGCTTTTGAGCATCCTATGTGACGGCGATTGAAACATCCAAACCTTTTCCGCTTTGGCCAAGTTAAAAACCAAAGCTTTCCGTCGTCATTGAATTAGAGAGAGCAATAACCCATGATCCTCGTAGCGCAGACTTTCCAGTCTGCGGGCTGCGGGACATTCCTGTCCCGCAGCGAACAGCATGAAACCTCAAGACGGGTGACTGGAAAGTCACCCGAACCCGCAGACTGGAAAGTCTGCGCTACCGTTAAGAAACTCCGTAAGGTTGGCGGGCATTTGCCTTTGTAGAAGGTGATGGCAACAACTGAAGCGATGATGGCTCAAACGCGAATCTGCCCGAACTGCGGCGCCGCTATTCCCGAAGATTTCCCGCACGGCTTCTGCCCCGGATGCCTGCTGGCAGCCGGCGTCGATGCCAGGACTGTTGTCTCCGATGGCAGAGAGCCGCGAGCGGCAATATTCTGACTCGCCGAACATTTCTGGAGCGCAGCTTGGAAGTCGCCCTCGGCGCCGCTGCCGGCGCCTTCTTTGGCATTCCTTCATTCATCCAACGCGCGAGGCGCCCCATCTGAAGTGCGCGCCAAGATCACCTCTGGCTGGATAATTCCTTCGCTGAAGTGCGAGGGTTGGATCGATGGCTTGGCTTGCGAGCCGACCGTCGCAACGATTCCGGCGTCTTCGGCGCCGACAATTCAGACCGAGTCACTCGCAGCCCCACAAATAACTGACCAAACAGAACCGGGGTCAACTGACAAATCGAGCACTGTGGTGACTTGCTCGGTTTGCCAAGTTCCGATCAGCGCCGCTTACTATCGCGTCAACGGCAGTAAACACTTGCTCGAATTGTGCAGACCAGATTCGACAAGCCTGGATCGGAAGTTCTCGAATCGCGCGCGTGGCGCGGGCGCTCGGTTTCGGTCTGTTGGCCGCTATCTTGGGCGCGAACATTTGGTGTGCGATTACGGGCGTGACTGGATACCAGTTTGGTCTCGTCGCAATTCTAATTGGCCGGCTGGTCGGTTGGGCCGTCAGGCGCGGAAGCCAGGGGCGAGGCGGCAGGTTCTATCAGGTGACGGCGGTTGTTCTTACGTACGGCGCCATCGTCTCGACGTATATTCCGCTTATGCTGCAAAGCGCCGGAACGCAGGCAAGGGCACGCGAAATTGGCGCCACGCCCACGAACGCACCCAACGGCTATTCTCTTACGGATCGTGGCTCGCCCAAAGGCATTTCTCCGTCGCCTGCCCTCGACAGCCACCCGAGGACGCCATCTCTTTGGAAACTCCTTAAAGCTATGGCCATCCTTTTTGCTTTTGCCTGTGCCATTCCGTTTATGGGTGGATTCCAGAATATCATCCGACTGACGATCATTGCATTTGCCCTCCTCCAAGCCTGGCGAATGAACAAAGGCGTTGAACTCGATGTCGAGGGGCTGTTTGGAGCAGCAGCGCCAGCGAAATCGTCTGGCTGAAAGAATAAATCAGCATTTCGCAATTAGAATTTTGGAGTTGTTTCGAATTTCGGGTTTTGATTTGCAACGCCAAACTTCACTCACGATAAAAGGTTGTTTCAGCGACGCACTTAGGGCAGCTTGCATCACTATCGAACCCGAACGTAAAACAATTGTCTTAGGCGTCACCGGCTCAATCGCCGCCTACAAAGCAGCCGATTTGGCCAGCCTGCTCGCCAAATCAAACTACGGCGTGCACGTCGTGATGACAGCCGACGCGCTGCGGTTCATTACTCCGCTCCCTTTCAAAACGCTCTCGCGTCATCCCGTCATAACCGACCTTTACGACGAAGAGGAAGGTTGGAAACCAACCCACGTCCGCTTGGCGGATGAGGCGGACTTGTTGCTGGTCGCGCCCGCCACGGCAAATAATTTAGCCAAGCTGGCCCACGGTTTGGCGGATGATGCTTTGACGTGCATCGCGTTGGCGCTCAATCCGAAAGCCCAGGTGCTCGTCGCTCCTGCCATGAATGGCAAGATGTGGAGTCATCCCGCCACGCAGAGGAATGTCGCTCTTCTAAAGGAACGCGGGGTTGAGTTTATTGGTCCCGAGAAAGGGATGCTTTCTTGCGGTTACGAAGGCTTGGGCCGTCTTTGGGCAGTGGACAAGATCGCCGCCAGGGCATTGGAAATGCTATCTGGTTAACGAGTTTGATCGTTGTGCGCAGGTTATCGCTCCAAGAGCTTCCGCGTTTATTGATGGTCCAAGCCCCCGACTTGGTCCATCAAACTTCCCGTATTCGGCATATGGAACGGGACCTTGGGCTGCCGGTCAAGGCGGCGACCCTGGGAATGCTGTTTTACTATTTGTTCTTCTCGAATTGGCTTCACGAGACGAATGGCGTAATCGACGCAACAGGTGATGCGCCACCGCGCGAAGGCGAATGGGACATCATCCGCCGGTTTTACCTTGTTTATCTCGTGGCGAACACAGGGGCGGCCGCCATGTTCCTGGGCATGCGCCAATTGCCCGTGCGCTGGATTCAGCGCGTGGTTTTTCACATTGGCTGGATTGACGCGCTGTTTCTCGGTGCGTTGACGGTGGTGACCGGTGGGTTTGACAGTGTGTTGTACTGGGCTTTTCCCGGATTGATTATTCGCAATGCGGTCAGCAATTCAGTAGCGTCACGGCAGATCGCGCTCAATCTGATTGTAACCCTCTGTTACCTTCTGGCCGGAGTGGTCGATCGCAGCGCCAATCAATGGCAGTACCAATTGATGGACCTGACCTTGCTGGCGGCGATCGATCAGGGACCGCAAGACATGGTGACCGAACCATCGCTGCGTTTGTGCATGTTAATTCTGATGACGGTTTGCTGTTACGGGGTTCAGGTGCTGTTCGATAAACAGCGAGTGGCTGAATCCGAAGCCCGGGAGTACATGCTGCGCCAGGAACAATTGCAAGCCACGGGCCGGCTGGCTGCCGAGATCGCACACCAATTGAAGAACCCGCTAGGGATTATCAACAATGCCGCCTTTACTCTCCAGCGGACCGTCAAAGAAGGGAAGACGATCACTCAACAAATCCGCATCATCCGCGAAGAGGTCGATCGGTCCGACCGCATCATTACCGAATTAATGGGATATGCGCGGCTTTCCGACGGCAAAGTCGAGCGGCTGGATGTGGCGGAAGAATTGGACCGGGCCATTGATATGGTTTTCCCTGCCGGAGCGAAGTACGATGTGAAAATCCATCGCGAATACGCCGCGGCCTTGCCGCCTCTGTTGATGCAGCGCAGCCACCTTTCGGAGGTGTTCGTGAATATTCTGCAAAACGCTCGTGAGGCCATGGATGGCAAGGGCAACGTTCAGGTCACGACTCAATTTGGCGACGGTTACATGGTCATTGTTACCATCGCCGACGATGGGCCCGGCATTCCCGCGGAGAAGCTTTCGAAGATATTTGAGCCTTACTTTACAACCAAAGAAAAAGGCACCGGATTAGGACTGGCTATTGTCAAGCACAACACGGAGATTTATGGTGGTACCGTTGCAGCCCAATCCGAACTTGGAAAGGGAACGCTGTTCACTATAAACTTGCCCGCTAAAACCATAATGAAACTTCGCCGATGATGGGAACCATGCCGCCATTGCTCGTCGTTGATGACGAAAAGAACATGCGCCTCTCTCTGGAAGCCGTGATGGAGGAGGAGGGATATCAATTCCGCGCCGCTGACTCGGCGGAAGCCGCTTTGCGCCTTCTGGAACAGGAACAATTCTTTATGGTCATCACGGATGCTCGCCTGGGAGGGATGAGCGGCTACGAATTCCTCGGACATCTCCGCAACCGCTGGCCTAACCTGCCCGTGCTAATGATTACCGCCTATGCCACACCGAAATTGGCGGTCGAAGCCATCAAGGCGGGCGCCATCGATTATCTTGCCAAGCCTTTCGCTCCGGAGGAGCTCCTGCACGCGGTCGCGCGTTGCGCCGAACGGCATCGGCTGCTCATGGAAAACGCGGCCTTGCGAGCTCGCGCCGGCGAACCTTACCGCCTGGATCAGATCATCGGAGAATCGCCGAAAATCCGCGATCTCCGCCAGCTCATTCAGACTGTCGCTCCGACCAACGCGACGGTTTTGATTCTCGGCGAGAGTGGCACCGGCAAAGAATTGATTGCCGGCGCATTGCATAGTTTAAGCCGCCGCCGCGAGGGAAACTATGTCCGGATTAATTGCGCCGCGATCCCAGAGATGCTGCTCGAAAGTGAATTGTTCGGGCATGAAAAGGGCGCGTTTACAGGGGCGCTCAAGCAGAAACATGGACGGGTCGAGGAAGCGGACAGCGGGACAATCTTCCTCGATGAGATCGGTGACATGAGCCGGCCTTTGCAGGCGAAGTTGCTTCGCTTTCTGGAAGACGGAACATTCACGCGCGTGGGCGGGAACCAGGAATTGCGCGTCGATGTCCGCCTGATTGCTGCGACGAATCGCGACATCATCGAGGCGATCCGGGACAATCATTTTCGCGAGGATCTGTTTCACCGGCTGAACGTCGTTCAGTTTCAACCGCCCCCGTTGCGGGAACGCGACCAGGACATCATCTTGCTCGCCGAGCATTTTCTCAGGCACTTCAACCTCGCGATGAACAAGCATATCAAGTCGCTTTCCAAAACCGCGCAGGCCCTGCTCCTATCGCATCACTGGCCGGGCAACGTGCGCGAACTCCGCAATGTCATCGAGCGCGCGGTGATCCTGGAAGTAACCGAGGAAATTCAAGCGGCCAATTTGCCAGACTTTCGTTTGGAGGCGCGCCTGCGCAAAGGAGACGCCACAACGTCGGCGAGCGTGGTCTCGCTAGATGAATCGATGGCGAACTTCGAGCGCGAGTTGATCACGAATATTCTCGAACAGAATCATTTCAGCCTGACGAAAACCGCGGAGCAGTTGAAGATCAGCCGCCATGCGCTCCGCTATCGCATGCAACGCTTGAATATCAGCGCCGATACCGCTATTGATGAGGACGCTGTGGGCGCAAACGGAAAGGACGCTTCCCGATGACCGGTCAGGTTCAGGAATTGTTGATGCTGGGCCAAATTGGAATACAGGTCCAGGGCCAGCCCATTAGCAAGGTTCCCGGCCTCCTCATGTCCGACATTCTCTTGATTGTCGTTGCCGCGCTCACGGTTCTTCTCGTCCTAGTCCTTTGGGCGAAATACATGCGGAACTACAAACCGAAAAAGCGGCGTGGCGGCGGCCAGAAGGTTTACCGCGACAGCGCTTCCACGGACCAAGAAGAAGAGCCAGCGGAGGAGCCGGTCGATGTGCGGCGTCGCTATAAATACCGGTATAAACGCCGCAGTCACCGCAGCCGAAATCCCACGCTGGCCGAAACCGGCGGCCTGTCGCCGGCGCGGACGGAAGAATCGACCGAGCCCTCCTGAGGGACAATGCAACTCAGCGAGTCGATTACCCGCAAGAGTGCTTCCAATTTGGCGCTGGCTTTTATCCTCCTTCCCAAGCCGAAGCGCGAAGGAATGGCCGCCCTCTATGCTTTCTGCCGTGCGGTGGATGATATTGCGGATGAAGAATCGCGGCCGGTCGATGAACGTCGCGCCTGCCTCGCGGCTTGGCGTGCTGATATTCAAACAGCTTGCTCAGGACAGGTTCCGCAATTGGGAGTTGTGCGCGAACTGCAGCCATTCATCGCCCGCCACAAGTTGCCTTATTCTTTGTTCCAGGAGCTGCTTCGCGGCGTGGAGATGGATTTGGACATCAAACGGTATCGAACGCACGAAGAACTCGAACAGTACTGTTATCGCGTCGCTTCGGTCGTGGGCCTGCTCAGTATTGAAATCTTCGGTTTTCGCGATCCCAAATGCCATGATTACGCGGTTCATCTCGGCAAAGCGCTGCAATTGACGAACATTCTGCGCGACGTGCGCAGTGATGCCGAACGCGACCGGATCTATTTGCCGCTCTCCGAACTCGAGCGTTTTCAGGTAAAGCCCGCAGAAATCCTGCGAGGGCAGTACTCAGAGCGGTTTTATCACCTCGCCGAAAATGTTGCCCAACGCGCGCACTGCTTTTATCTGCAAGCCCGCGAAGCCCTCCCTGCGATCGACCGCCGCTCGATGGCGCCAGCTGAGTTGATGGGCTCGGTTTATTGGCGCTTGTTGGAAAAACTCGAACGCCGGCGTTTCAATGTTTTTGATTCGGGGCCAACACGCTTGAGCAAAGGCCAGAAACTGTTTCTCATTTTCAGAACTTGGTATCGGGTCTGGACTGGCGCTTTGGTCCCGAATTATGGGGTCCGTTGACAGGCGCTTGATCGTCAACGCGGATGATTTCGGTCGATCCCACGCCATCAACCGCGCTGTCATTCGCGCTCATGGCGAAGGAATCCTCACAACGGCCAGCTTGATGGTAAACGGCAGCGCCGCCGCGGAAGCGGTCGAATTGGCGCGGCAGAACCCACGTCTGGGTGTTGGGTTGCATCTCACCTTGGTCTGCGGCCGTTCCGCATTGCCGCGCAACGAAATTCCCGATCTGGTCGATAGCTCCGGCCATTTCCGAGAAACTCCTGTCAAGACCGGAGCCGCTTACTTCTTCCAACGGCGTTTGCGCCCTCAATTGCAGCGCGAATTAGAAGCGCAGTTTCAAAGATTCCACGAGACTGGTTTGGTCCTGGATCACGTGAACGGCCATTTGAATTTACATTTGCATCCGACCGTTTTTGCTCTCTTGATGCAGAACGCGAAACTGTGGCGGCTAAGCGCGGTTCGGCTCACACGCGACCCGCTTTGGTTGAACGCCCGGATTGCTCGCGGCCGCTGGATCTATCGAATCAGTCACTGGTTGGTCTTTCTCATTCTAAGCTGGAGGGCCGCGTCAAGTTTACGGAAGAAAAACATTCGATACACGCGCGCTGTATTCGGCCTCTTGCAGAATGGTCAGGTCGATGAAGAATATCTTTTGAAGCTCTTGCCACGCCTCCCGGCCGGAGTTTCCGAGCTTTACTCGCATCCCTCGCTCGATGAGTTTAGAACCGAACTCGACGCATTGATCAGCCCGCGCGTTCGCAGCCTCGTGCAGGCGCGCAGTGTTCGATTGATCCGGCACCAGGACCTCTAGAGCGTTTGTGTCGCGTTGAAAAGCGCGTTCGCAATGGCTGGCGCAATCCCAATAATCGGCGTTTCTCCGGCGCCTTCCGATGGCAGGTCTGGCCGGTTGACCAGCACCGTCTCAATCTCCGGAACGTCTCGAAACCGCGAAACATGATATTGCGAAAAGCGCGGATTCAGAACCTTGCCATCTTTGAAACGCATCTCTTCGCGGAGAGCGCCGCCGAGCCCCGGAATAATGCATCCTTCGACTTGCGCTTTAAGGTTCACTGGATTCTGGATTGCGCCGCACTCGTAGGCTTCGCAAACATTCAACACTTTGAAAGTCTTGGCGCGCTCATCGATTTCAAGTTTCACGCAGCAAGCTGCATAAGAAGCCTTCTCGATTCCGCAGGCCAACTCAACGCCAATCTTTTACGCTGAAGCATTCTTCTTCCACCGGCTTTTCCATCCGAACCGCTCGGCTGCAGTCACAAGGACAGCTCGTAAACGTTCGTTCGTCAAATGGCGCAGCCGAAATTCGAGTGGATCAAGGCCGGCCGCGGCGGCCAGCTCATCCATCATCGATTCGCGGGCGAAGGCATTGGCCGTCGAGGCCAACGCCCGATACGAGCCGACACGCAACGGCGATTGGCATGATTTGAATTCGGTGGCTGTGTTGGGAATTTGGTATGGCGTGGCGATCGCGGACGCCCCAGACAAGAAATTGACATGTTCCCAGGTGACCAACGCGCCGTTTGAATCCAGTCCGCCGGCGACGTCGATGACCTCGGCGGGGCGACAGTAAGCCCAAGTGAATTCCTCTTCGCGCGTCCAACGCACCGCAACTGGCTTCTTCGCCGCCAAAGCCGCCGCCCGTGTCTGGAATAATCACCCGAACGCGTTCCGAAGGAACCCGCAATGATCGCGCCAACTCTTCCCGCACGCGCGCGGGTTGCTGGCTCCCGGTCCACACGGTCAGATTCCCATCGGTCCATTCAGCGACGGCTGCCCGCGGCTCCATTGGCGCGTGCTGGATGTAAGCAATGTGGCAACTCTCGCGCAAAACTTTGCTCGCGTTCTTGAATGCGTTGTCGGGCGAACCTTTGATGTCGCGGCGCGGGCGTTGCGACAAAGAATGGGCGCGAAGATAAGCGTAAAGTTCATCGCTCGAAGGATTCTCGGCGGTCGTCCACTTGGCCGTCTTTCCAGCTTCGTCGCGCGCTTGTTCCGCGGCCAAAGAACTTGGCGCGGCGAATCCGACGAAGTCCCCGTCGCGCAGAGCGGTCACATCGGCTTTGGCGTTTGCAGAAGCAAGGTCAATCTCAGTCAACCTGGCGCCGTACGACGGAGGCCGCAGCACTTTGCCGTAAAGCATTCCGGGACGAATGATATCCGAGGGATACTGATGAGCCCCGGTGACAATGGCTGAAGCATCCACTCGCGGCAGCGAGGCGCCAAGCACTCGCCATTGGGATACTTTAGTGACATTGACGTCCGGCGCAATTTGGCGCTTGAGCACAGCCGCGTGTTTCTCGCTCGCGAGATCGGCATAGCTAAACTGCCGCCCCGAACCGAGTCCTTCTACCTTGGCGTCCTGAACGGTCAAATCTTTGGCATCGACCTGGAACGCGCTGGCCGCGGTGTCGATCAGAAGCTGGCGAGCCGCCGCGCAGGCCTTGCGAATAGCAGGCACCGTGGCCGGTGTCGTCCGGCTTCCGGCGGTGCCGCCGTCGTTCGGCCCTTGCGCTGTGTCAGCCATGATCAGCCGAATCCGGTTCACAGGCGCGCGGAGTTCTTCGGCGGCCGCTTGCGTGAGTTGTGTCCGCGAGCCTTGGCCGACTTCGACTTTGCTCGTGAAAAGAGTGATTTGGCCATCGGCTCCGATGTGCAGCCGTTCGGCAAGATTGGCTGATTGGTTGCCGCCGGCTCCGGACCTTTGCGCAAGGACCGGCCGCGCCGCCACAGAGATTAGAAGGCCCGCGCCAACCACCTGGACGAAGTTGCGCCGACTGATCTCGAAATGATACGACGGACCCTCGTCCAGTTCGTAGCGTTCCGGTTCAGTAAACTCCGCTCTTGTCTTAAGCGAGCTCATTGTGCCTCCTTGATGGATCGCGCCGCGCGCTCGACCGCTTTCAACAGATTGCCATAACCGCAGCACCGGCAAATGTTCCCGTTCAATGCCTCGACGATTTGATCGCGAGTTGGCGTGGAATTACGCCGCAGAAATGCGACCGTCGTCATGATCATGCCGGGCACGCAATAGCCGCATTGCATCCCTTCTTCCTTGATGAACGCTTGTTGGATTGGATGCAAGGCGCCGTTTGGCGACAGGCCCTCGATGGTTTCCACTCTTTGCCGGTCGGCGTCGCGGCACTTCCACATAATTCAACCGGTGTAACAAACCCTCTCGGTTGTCGCTCGTCCATTTCTGATAGTTCGTCGAGAACGTGCGGTCGCCACCTGATGGTGCGACAACAAAAATCGTGAGAGCGCGGTTTACAGTGTCGAATAGTTTAGCATGACGCCAAGCGTAATTTGCAAACCAAGCGCTCCGTTCATCTTCGAGAAGTTGCTGAACAATTCGCATTCTCTGGGTTGATGGCAGTGAGGGCGGCACAATCATGCTCATACACGCAGACCTGAACGGACGCGTTTCGCACCCCGCCCGCGGTCAAACGAGCGTTTGGCGCAGCGCAGCGATTTTCACTTCTGCCATATCGCAGATTTTCAATAACTTCAATCTGCAGCGCTCCTGCACACTCATGCGCGCTGGGCAAGTGCGAACAAGCTGCCGACTGCAAGTCGGCGATACAGCGCGATACAGCAGAGTGAAACTCAGCGTGACGAGGAAACCGAACATGGCGCTTGTCGGCGCGAAGGGAGTTGCAGTAGTTTCGGTCCATGAAGTCCTCGAACCGAAAGCTCGTCCCGCTCACGTTCAGTCTAATTGCCACTTGCTTCGCCACGATGAACACCGCGACCGCACAGCCAAAGGAAACAATTTATGATGAAGCCAAAGTGCCGCAGTACACTTTGCCCGACCCCTTGGCAATGGCGGACGGCGCCAAAGTGGCCGACGCCCAGGCGTGGCGCGAGAAGCGGCGGCCGGAAGTTCTCAGGCTATTTCGTGAACATGTCTATGGGCACAATCCTCAGAATTCTCCAGCGATCACTTGGGAAGTGACATCGACCGACAAACAAGCACTAGGTGGAAAAGCGACGAGAAGAGAGGTTTCGGTCTTTTTGCTGGGCAAAAAAGACGGGCCGAAGATGGATATTCTGATTTATCTTCCGAATAACGCGACCAAACCTGTTCCAGCCTTCCTCGGAATGAATTTTGACGGCAACCACTCCATTCATGCCGACCCTGGAATTACCCTCTCGAAGCAATGGATGCGAACGAACAACGACAAAGGAATTGTCAACAATCGAGCCACCGAGGCGTCGCGCGGCAAAAGCACAGGCCGTTGGGCGATGGACAAGATACTTGACCGTGGTTATGCGCTGGCAACGGTTTATTACGGCGATCTCGAACCCGATTTTGCAGAAGGACACAAGATGGCGGGAAGTATTCGTTCGGCATCGGGTTCGGCGACGACGCCTGGCGCGGAGTGGGGGGCAATCGGCGCGTGGGCTTGGGGACTCAGCCGCGCGCTCGATTATTTGCAGAGTGACAAAGACATCGATGCCAAGCGCGTCGCGGTGATGGGACATTCGCGCTTGGGGAAAACAGCACTCTGGGCCGGAGCGCAAGACGAACGTTTCGCCATCGTGATTTCGAACAACTCCGGAGAAGGCGGCGCGTCCTTGAGCCGCCGGCGTTTCGGCGAAACCGTCGAGCGAATTAACACATCGTTCCCGCACTGGTTTTGCGGGAACTTCAAAAAGTACAATAACAACGAAGGCGCCTTGCCGGTCGATCAGCACATGTTGATGGCGCTGATTGCGCCACGGCCGGTTTATGTCGCCAGCGCCGCAGAGGACCTTTGGGCGGATCCGCACGGCGAATTTCTTTCGGCCAAGCACGCGGAACCCGTTTACAAGTTGTTGGGAACTGAAGGGCTTGGCGGCGTCGAGAGGATGCCTGGCTTGGACCAGCCCGTCGGCAAAACAATCGGTTACCACATTCGCACCGGCAAACATGATGTGACGGACTACGATTGGGAACAGTATCTGAAGTTCGCGGACAGACACTTCAAACGCGGGAGGCCGTAGCTGCATCGCAAAGGCTGTGATTGGGGCCATGAAAATCATCGGAGCGGGGACGGCCGAGTCGGCGAGCGAAACCAACGAAACAAACGCAAAACGCGCGGACTCGGCGGTCCGCCACTACCCTTGAATTAAGCGCTGTGAGCGTGATTCTAACTCCTGATCGTGATCCTGCTCTTGCTCTTGCTCTTGCTCCTCAAAAGGCTCGCACCAACGAGATCATGATCAAGAGCAAGGATCAAGATCATGAAACCAATGGCGCCAGCAGGAGCTTAATTCAACGCCGGTACGCGCTCCCATAGTGAGAACTTCATGAGGAGTTTTACCTTGACGGAATAGAATCTGTTTTCATTTAGCATGAACCTTTTTGATTTATCGGATGAGGTTGCGGTAATTATCGGAGCAACCGGCACTTTAGGCGGCGCTTTGGCAGAAGGTCTTGCCGCAGCCGGCGCTCGCATCGCTGTTCTTGGTCGCAACGCCGAACGCGGCGAAGCCCGCGTCAAAGCTATCGCAGAAAAAGGCGGCCTAGCTTGTTTCATCGCTGCCGACGCCCTTCAACGCGACAGCCTCAGCCGCGCGCATGCAGCCGTTCAGAAGAATTTTGGTCCACCAACGATTCTCGTAAATGCGGCAGGCGGTACGGATCCGAAAGTAACCGTGACAGCGGATCGCGCCTTTGAGCAAATTGGCATCGATGACTGGCGGGCAAATTTTGACTTGAACCTCGTCGGTGGAGTTCTCTTGCCTTGCCAGGAGTTTGGCCCAGCCATGGGCCAGCGTGCGAAAGGCAGCATTATCAATATTGCCAGCGTGTCCGCCCATACTCCCCTTTCCCGCGTGGTCGCATATTCAGCCGCGAAAGCCGCAGTGTTAAGCCTGACTCAGTTTCTGGCGCGCGAATGGGCAAAGAAAGGAGTGCGCGTGAACTCGCTCACACCAGGTTTCTTTCCCGCGGAGCAGAACCGGCATCTGCTGCTCAATCCGGATGGAACTCCGACCGCGCGGGCGCAGTCGATCTTCGCGCATACGGCGATGGGTCGCTTTGGTGACGCGCATGAATTAATCGGCGCCGCCATCTTTCTGGCCAGTGCGAAGGCGAGCAGTTTCGTTACGGGCACCGACATTCGCGTCGATGGCGGGTTTCTTTCGCAAACGATCTGAGCATGATCTTCAGAACTGCTCTTTCCGGGAGTGCGTTGTCTGCGCCAGATGTCGCCGAAGTCGTCTCTCAAGCGTGTCCGGCTAAGGACTATCGTGATAAACGAATCCTGTTGATTGTGCCGGACGGGACACGCACAGCGCCGGTGGGGCTTGTTTTCCAGACGTTGCATCGTCACATCGCGGAGGCAACGAAAGCGTTCGACGTGCTGATTGCTTTGGGAACGCATCAGCCAATGAGTGAAGCCGCGATTTGCCAAAGGTTGGAAATCTCGGAAGCCGAACGAAGCGGCGAGTATCGTCGCGTTCGATTTTTCAATCACGCCTGGAACGATCCGGCGGCACTTACGCAAATTGGCAATATTCCAGCCGAGGAAATTAGTGAACTTTCGGAGGGTTTGTTTTCGATGGATGTCGCCGTCGAGTTGAACCGGCTGATTTTTGAGTACGACCAAGTCGTGATTATCGGCCCGGTGTTCCCGCACGAAGTCGTCGGTTTCTCTGGCGGAAACAAGTATCTTTTTCCTGGCGTGGCAGGTCCCGAGATTTTGAACTTTTTCCATTGGCTCGGCGCAGTCGTCACGAATCCGAAAATCATTGGAACCAAATGGACGCCGGTGCGCAAAGTGGTGGACCGAGCGGGCGCATTGGTGAAAGTGGCGAAACTCTGTTTCTGCATGGTGGTGACACCGGGGAAGGAATTGGCCGGCTTGTACGCGGGGACGCCAGAAGCAGCGTGGGACGGCGCCAGCGAACTATCCAGTCAGATACATATTACCTATAAGGACAAACCGTTTCACAGCATCCTTTCGTGCGCGCCGAAGATGTATGACGAACTTTGGACTGGCGGGAAGTGTATGTATAAGCTGGAGCCTATCCTTGCGGATGGAGGGGAATTGATCATTTACGCGCCACATATTACTGAGGTGTGCGTCGCGCATGGCAAAACGCTTTACGAGATTGGTTATCACTGCCGCGATTACTTCCTGAAGCAATGGGACAAATTCAAACATTATCCCTGGGGGGTGCTGGCGCATTCGACGCATGTCTTTGGCCAAGGGAAGTTCGAAAATGGCGTGGAAACACCGCGAGCGCGCGTCACGCTAGCCACGGGTATTCCGCGCGACGTTTGCCAACGCATCAACCTCGGATATCGCGATCCGAACACGATTCGGTTCGATGATTTTGCGGATCGCGAGGCGGAAGGTGTCTTCTTGGCGCCGAAGGCAGGAGAAATGTTATATCGATTGAAGCAAGCAGACGAGGCTCCTGCTTGACCGCCGGCAAGTTACACTCGGATTTATTAACTCGCGATTAATAGCGAACATTGCGAAACATTACCGATGAGAGGCGGGGCGTCTGTCCTGCACGAAAGGTCTCGACTTATGCATCTACAAACAGTTAGGCAACTCTGCTTGGTTTCTGTCTGGCTTGTCGCAATTCAATCAGCATCCACCAACTTGTTCGCGGCCGACGGCTTTGCCATTTCCTGGACGAACAACATGCTCACCGTGACCGCGCCTAACTTGCCGGGCGGCAAAGTGGATACGTGGTATCTGGAGGCTTTCTGCCGAACCGGCTCGACCAAGCGCGATTGGCGGCAAACGGTAATTCCGCACAAGACCGAATTGCTTTCCGCCGACTCGAAAGGCAAGCATTTGCGGCTCCGCACCAAGGTCGAGCCGAGCGTCGAGGTCAGCCATGAGATTCGCGCAGGCGAAGACGAAGTCGATTTTCAACTCGCAGCCAAGAATGTGGGCAACGCATTTGTCGATGTCGATTGGTTTCAACCTTGCATGCGCGTCAACCATTTCACCGGCCGCAATCAGAGCAATTACATTTCGCGCTGTTTCATTTTTACCGAGCGTGGTCTGACGACGTTGGACAAAACGAAGCGCACCGAAGAGGCGATCTACCGAGGTGGGCAAGTGTACGTGCCCACGGGAATCAATCTCAATGATGTTAACCCGCGTCCGATCAGTCCTGAAAAACCTGTTAATAACCTGATCGGCTGCTTTTCAGCTGATGATAAATATCTGCTCGCGACGGCTTGGGATCAGACGCAAGAGCTGTTTCAGGGCGTAATCGTTTGCATTCACAATGATCCTCGCATCGGCGGATTGAAGCCTGGAGAAACGAAGAAGCTCCATGGCAAGCTTTACTTTCTGAAAAACGACGCGGATGAATTGTTAAAGCGGTACCGACGCGATTTTCCGCAAACGAAGTCAAACAATTGAAACCTGCAAAACCGAGCTGATACCACGAGAAGCTCGAAAGACACAAAAACAAGAGTTGGTTTGTGCTACAGCTAATTTACCGGCTGACAAACTCGTCGTCACAAAAAACCTTCCTTTTTCGTGTCTTTGGTCTTTCGTGGTTTGAACTGCCTTAACCCTCAATGTTTGAGCTTCTCAAAGCCGATCCCACTTCGAAGGCGCGTCTGGGCCGGCTCACCACGTCGCGGGGCGTTATCGACACGCCTGTGTTCATGCCCGTTGGCACGCAAGGCAGCGTTAAGGCGCTCGATCCTCGCGAGTTGCGCGAGATGGGGACGCAGGTCATTCTTGGCAACACCTACCATTTGAGCATTCGTCCCGGTTTGGAGATCATCCAGGAAGCTGGAGGATTGCATCGCTTCATCAATTGGCCGCAACCGATCTTGACGGACAGCGGCGGTTTTCAGGTCTTCAGCCTCGCCAAAATCCGGAAGGTCAAGGAACACGGCGTTGAATTTCGGTCGCACTTGGATGGTTCGCCGCTCTTCTTAGGGCCGAAGGAAGCGATGGAAATCCAGCGCTTGCTCGGTTCGGACATCGCGATGACCTTCGATGAATGCCCGCCGCACGGCTGCCCGGACGACGAAGCGCGCGAAGCCGTGGAACGCACCATTCGCTGGGCGCAGGAGTGCCGCGAACAACCTCGCGCAGCAGGCCAGCAGATTTTCGGCATCGTGCAAGGTGGCAGCGATCCCCTATTGCGCGAGCAATGTGCCAAAGCGATCGTCGCATTAAACTTCGATGGCTACGCAATCGGCGGTGTCAGCGTCGGCGAACCCGAAGCCGAGATGATGAAGGCGGTTGAATATACGGAACCGTTTTTGCCCGCAGCGCAGCCGCGTTACGCGATGGGACTTGGCACGCCTGCCCAGATGGTGGAATTGGTCGCGCGTGGCGTCGACATGTTTGACTGTGTCTTGCCCACGCGCGTCGCTCGCAATGGAACGGCCTTTACAGCGGAGGGGACCGTGAGCATCAAAGCCGGTTTCAACAAGGCAGACTGGAGGCCGATTGAGGAAGGCTGCGATTGTTATGCCTGCCAGAATTTTTCGCGCGCTTACTTGCGGCACTTATTGAACGTCGGCGAAATCCTCGGTTTGCGAATGTTAAGCGTCCATAACTCGCACATGTATTTGAGATTGATGGCGGTCATTCGGCAACACCTGTCGGCTGGAACGTTCGCTGAATTTCGCCGTGAATTCGTGGCCGGCTATGTTCCCTCCCAACGAGTGCTCTCGACGCGCCAATTGACCCGTGCCGCCGAAGAGGAGCGTTAGCTGCGAAGAGTGTGGAAGACCTCTGCTTCGACGAAGTTCCCGCCAAAGTTTCGGACGGACAATCGTGTGCCGAGCAACAATTCCAGGGCGCCCGTCTTTCGGTCAGCGCTAAAGGCGTGGGTGGCATCCGCCGCCAGCCATATTTTGAAGAGAGCGTGAACGGCGGCCAGCGCGGTGAAACCGGCCTGACTTCCCCAGTTTCCTAGCGGATCAATGTCCGTGCTGAGCCACAACACAAGGGCGGCCAATGGCAAACTCCAGATCAAAGTCGCGCTGGCATTGGGTCGTGTTCCCAGCCAAGTCACCGGATTCACTGCCAGCAGTTCGTCACGAAGGCGTTTGTGTTTGTTGACGCGCGCAAAGAGGGTCCGTTCGCGTGTAATCTTTCGAGGGGGCAATACCGCTTTATCTTTCCACTGGCGAGGCAAGACGAGGCAGGCGAGGACGAGGAACATCCAGCCCAGAAAGTGGCTGGCAATCATTGATCCCCAATACCAGCCCGGCGCCATTTGGTAGCTCTTGTCGAATGCAAGCAAGTAGCTCCCCGTCGGGGTGAGCAAACCGGCAAGATGCCCCCACACCGGGATCCTCGTCCAGATGGAGAGCAAGTTTCCGCCCAACGGCAATATTACTGTAAGCGTCAGCAAACCGAACAAAGCCATACCATAGGCAATGCGCTGCCGCTGGCAGAAGATCGAAGTCAGAATGGTAGCCGACAACGCGCAAAATAGCGCGTTCATCGTAACGAAGAAGACTCGCCAAAATTCCCCGCCAGTGACGCCTCCCACCACCACGCAAATGGCCAAGGCTGGCAACAGAGAAAGACCGCAGAAAAATGGAACAATGGCCTTGGCAGCCAGCTTGCCGAAGACCACGTCATGGGCTTGCAGGTCCGTCAGAAAAAGCAAACCTAGCGTTCCTTCCCGTCTTTCCTGACTCAAACAATCGGCCGGCTAAAGAAGGCCGGCTAAAGTACTGCCTGCCATTCCCAGGACGGCCAACAATTCGAGAACGAAATGGCCTAAGTTTGTCGCGACACCCCAGCCATCGGCAACCAGGAGCAACCATATGCTCAAGCACATGGTCGCGACGGCGACGGCCGTTCGAACCCTGAAGGCAAGTCGCCGGCGCGTCGCCACACGCAACTCGCGGAGCACAAGCGGGAGAAAATACATCACCTAAAGAGACACCGCCGCATCGCCATTTGTATATGCTTCGGGCGGCTGAGTCCTGCCGCCGCGTATCCGCATAGCGTAGCGCAGACTGCCGCCATGCGCTTCGGCAATTTGGCGGCTCAAGACCAATCCGATCCCGCTGCCTTTAGGTTTTGTCGTGAAGAACGGAACGAAAAGATTGGCCGTATTGGAAAGCCCAGGGCCTTCATCCTCGATCCAAATCTCGACGTGGCTTCCCGCCTTCTTCCAACCAACCCTCACGCCACCGCGCCGGTTTCGAGCGCTGCATCCGCAGCGTTGCGCAACAGATTAATCAACAGTTGATCGAGCTGATCGCCGTCGGCTTGGATAGACAGGGCTGGTCCCGGTTCGAGACCGACTTTGAGACGTGTTTCCAAATCAGCCACTCGCCGAATACAGGCATTCACATCCAGCGGTTTCAATTGAGGCTGCGGGAGCCGCGCGACACGAGCGTATGCTTCCATGAACCGTTCAACGCTTCAGTGCGTGCGGAGATAATGCTCAACCCGCGCTGCATGTCTTCCTTCCAGTCGGGTGTGGTGATCTCTTTTGTCAACAAACTCTCCATGCTTCCGGCAATTGATTTGATCGGCGCCAACGAATTGTTCAATTCGTGACGAACCCTTTCATAAACCGTGCCGCAGGACAGGCGTCCCGACTGTTCAAAATGGCTTGGTGTATCCGGACCGGCGGGACGCGCTGTCCTCTGCAGGCATGAGCCAGTGGAGAGTGTAGTCGCGTGATGTTATCGATCTCGATCCAGAGTTTTGTTGACACCAATGCCGCTCGAACGTTTGGCGATCTTCCGGCTCGTTTTGATCTTGGTCACTGTGCCGATCTTGAGGTATTTGGCCTTCACTTTCTCGAGAAGTTCATCACGCCGTTCGAAGAGACGTTTCGGTCTTCGCGGCTTGACTCGGCTCAGGCAATACGCGGTTAGCAACGGCAATGCAATCGTCGAGTCAACGTAAGCTACGACGCAATCGGGCAGCGTGTCGGGATCGACTTTGCCCCAGCTTACTGCTTCCGCGGGCGTGGCGCCGCTGAGCCCGCCGGTGTCGGGGCGCGCGTCCGTGCATTGCAAAAAATAGTCGTGGCCTTTTTCCTGAATGCCCATCACTTCTTGAATCTGCGGTTCGGTCTGGAGCATGAAGTTCTTCGGTGACCCGCCGCCCAAGATGAACACGGAGGACGTATGTCCGGTCGACTTCGCTTCGTACACAATCGCCGCGGTTTGGTTCACATCCCGATTCACATCAAACATCAGCTTCGAGTCACGCAAGGACATCGCTGCAACGTTCATGCCAATCGAACTGTCGCCCGGACTGCTGGTGAAGACCGGAATCCCGCATTCGTAGGCTGTGGCCAGCACCGAACTATCCGACAGCCGCAATTTTTTCCCGCGTTCCGCGACGTATCTGCCAAGGAGATAATGAAACTCGTCCGTGCCCATTGGGCGTTGGAATTCGGGACCGCTGATGACTTCGCGAACAAAAGCGTCCGTGTCGAGCAGCACATGGTAGTCAAACAGCACATCGTAAATCCGAATGACGCCGTCGCGATGCAACTCCACATCGTTCAAAAACGGGGAACCCGCATAAAGCTCCATATCGAGCCCGTAATGCAGATCGTGGTATAGGTTCGCGCCCGTGGAAACGATCCAATCGACGAAGCCCGCTTTCATCAGCGGAATCAAGCATGACTTCCCCAGGCCGGCTGGGGTAAGAGCGCCGGTCAAGCTGACGCCGATGAACCCGTCGTTGGGCAGCATCTTTTCGGTGAGCAACTTGGCGGCTTCACGAACCCGGCCACCGTTGTACGCGAGAAAGGCTTGATCAATCAGGTCAGCCGCTGAAATCTTTTTGCCAATGCCGAACGGATTCAACCGCGGGTACGCGGCAAATTTCTTATTGCTCATTGGCGAAATCTTTACGGAATCACCTCCGATGGCAAACGGATTTTTTCGCAGTGCATCCCGAAGTTGTCGGTAGCGGCGGGCATCCTGCCCGCCGTAGAAGGCGTGCATCTTGCCGCCCGGAGCAACGCTTGAAACGAGGAGGCTGCGTTCCAGTGCGTACGCGTGATCCGCCGGGCAGGGTGCCTCGGCTCTACGACAGGCAGGATGCCCGCCGCTACGATTGTGCCGACAACGTCGGGATGCTTCGCCGCATGGCCTCGGTGGCATCTGAGGCCTTGCTTTTTGCGGATATGCGCGAGCAACTTCTTGTCAGCTTGGTCCAACTAATTGCCATGCCTCTCAAACAAAGTTTTCAGGTGAACTCAAACGATCTGGGAACGGCTGTGGCACGCAAGCTATTGGCCGTCGTGGCCGGTTTTCTGGCTGTTGCTTTTGTTGGATGCGATAAAAGCCCAGGGCCGCCTCCACCGCAACCGCAACCTTCCGTCAGGACCGCCCAAGCTCAGCCTAGCGCGCGCGCCGAAGACGTTCCGGCCGCGCCGGCGCCTCAGCGGGTCGAGACTGTTGCGGCGCCAAACCGGCCAGTGCAGAGCCCGGAACTGCCAGCCGAAAGCAAGTTGCCGTTCTATGAGCTGCGCATGCGCCAGAACGATTTGATGGCGATGGAACGGGGCTGGCATTCGAATGAGACGCCTCCCGCCACATTCGTTGCGGACGGAGAGATATTCGAAGGCGTCAAAGTGGGCTACCGCGGCGCTTTTGCTCGAAGCTGGTCAAAGAAACCTCTGAAAATCTTTTTCAACAAAGACAAACTCTTCCAAGGAAAGCAGCGCATAAACTTAAACTCATGCTGGCGCGATGCCGCGTACATCAGGGAACATCTGGCCTATGAGATTTATGCTGCATGCGGCGCGCCAGCGTCAAAAACTCACATGTGCGCCTCCATGTGAACGGTCAGTTCCGGGGCCTCTGCGTCGAAGTCGAGCAACCCGATAAGGACTTTGTGAACCGGTACAATTTGAAGGGGGCTTCCGTTTACAACGCGTCGTCCGGAAACCGGATGGGTGATGAACGTGATCTCGGCAGTGAGCAGGCCTTTCAACAGCACTATGAAAAAGAAACTCAGAAGGACGAAAGTTATGGCGACTTGAAGGAGTTCTGCCAAGAATTGGCCCGGACGCGTGATCCGTTCGATTTCTTTACGCGCCGCGTCGATCTCGAGCAGTACATCAATTACCTTGCGGCCACGACGCTCGTGCAAAACTGGGACGGAGATAACAAGAACCATTTCCTCGTCTATGACGGTCGCGGTTCTAAGAAATGGTTTGTGGTTCCCTGGGACTTCGACCGCACGCTCGGCGACTATTGGGACTGGTCCTTCGACAAAGCAAATCTGTCCATCATGCTCGGGACGGAACGAGCTCCGGGGATTACCGGCTGGAACCCATGGCAGGACCGCTTTTGCGCGGTTCAAAATTGCGGACTCAATTTCTAAACCGCCTCGAGGAATTGCTGGAGAAGGAATTCACGATTGAGAAACTGTTTCCGATCCTCGACCGGCTGGAATCCGAAATCGCGGCTGAAGCAACGCTGGACCGGTCCAAATGGGGCTACGCCCCGAATTACCGCCGCGGCGGTGGCGAGGCGGGTGCGGCCGATTACCCGGCTGGAATAGCACAGGTGAAGAATTTCATCGAACAGCGCCGAGCTTTTTTGCTCCGGGAAATCAAAACGCTTCGCTAACCCGCCGGCTCGCGGCGATTGAAGGCCACAGCATCTGCATATCGAACACCGTTCCCACCGAAGATATCCAAAGCGGAACCGATCGTTAAGTGAACTCGTCCGCGGCTGACGCGCGTCACTTCTTCCAGGTCTGCTAGTGACCGTGCGCCGCCTGCATAGGTAACCGGAATGGGTGAACTCTGACTGAGCTGTTCAACCAATCGGTGGTCGATGCCTTGGCAAAGGCCTTCGACATCCACCGCATGAACCAGAAATTCATCGCAACAAGCAGCCAATCGTTCGAGCGTTTCCTTCGTTACGCGGAGTGTCGTGAACTTCTGCCAACGGTCAGTGACGACATAGTAGTCATCGCCGCGGCGCCGGCAACTGAGGTCTAGAACAAGCTGCCTTGGGCCAACCGCAGCCACGAGCTGGGCTAGACGTTCCTCATCCAAATAACCATTTCGAAAGACCCAGGAAGTGACAATGACACGCGACGCGCCTGCGTCCAGATAGCCGCGAGCGTTGTCGATGTTGATGCCGCCGCCGATTTGCAATCCTCCGGGAAATGCTGCGAGCGCTTGGCGGGCTGCTATGTCATTGCCAGGACCGAGCATGATGACATGGCCACCCTCGAGTTTGTCGTTCTTGTACAGCTCGGCGTACCAGGCGCTCGAACGTTCAGCCACGAAATTGGTGCGGACCTTAGTGGGATCGTCGCTGAACGTTCCCCCGACAATCTGTTTCACCTTGCCTTCATGCAAATCGATGCACGGTCTGAACATGGGAAAAGCTAAGAGCGAAAGTCCGACGGCGGCAAGCAAGCAAGTTGCAATTTAGCGCGCGCTGGATAACTTTGGGCGCGTTATGGAAAAACCGCCGGCTGATCCGGAATTGAAGCGTCGCGTCCAGGAATTAATCGCCTACAGAGGCGGTGGTCACAACTCCGACCTAGTCGAGGACATTGTCGAGAACGCCTTAAAGCTCCTCCGCGATGTGGAGGATCGGGGTGATGTCAAAGTCATCCAGACCGCTGTGCGTGAACTGCGCTATTCGTTCAAACTGTTTGCCCCCTTCGCTCAATCCCGAAAAGTGACTATCTTCGGCTCGGCGAGGACCCTGCCCAATAAGATCGAGTATCAGCAGGCGGTTGATTTCGCCCGAATGATGGCAGACGCTGGTTTCATGGTCATTACCGGCGCTGGGCCGGGAATTATGCACGCGGGGCATGAAGGCGCTGGCTCCGAGAAAAGCTTCGGCATGAATATTCGCCTCCCCTGGGAACAAAGCGCCAACGCGGTCATGCTCAAAGACAAGAAATTGATCACGTTCAAGTATTTCTTCACACGCAAGCTGATCTTCATACGGCACTCGGATGCCATTGCGCTTTTCCCAGGCGGTTTCGGCACGCTCGACGAAGGATACGAAGCGCTGACATTGATGCAGACGGGCAAGAGCCAAATCATCCCGTTAGTCTTGATTGACCGGCCCGGCGGCACTTACTGGAGGACTTGGGATAAGAATGTCCGCGAACATTTGTTGCGCAATCAACTGATCTCACCAGAAGATCTTTATCTGTATCAAATCACTGATGACGCAATCCAGGCGGTCAAGTGGATCACGCGTTTTTATCGCAATTTCCACTCGACCCGTTTTGTGAAGGATCTGTTTGTGATTCGACTGAAATATCCGCCGTCGCCCTCAGCCATTGCGGCGCTCAACGAGGATTTTGTGGATATTATTGCGGGCGATAAAATCCATGCGATTGAGGCGACGCCAGAAGAACGCGAGGACAACGACTTTGTGGAGTTGCCGCGCATTGCGTTTGGTTTTGATCGACGCAATTACGGGCGGCTGCGGCAGTTGATTGACGTGCTGAACAGCTACTAAATTAATTGGTTTTCACAAAGACCGCAAAGATTCCCCAGAGCAAGAGAAGCAAAAGCACGAGCAAGGCGATGAACCGATTCCGAGCCACGCGTTTCTCATAGCGCAGGGGGCGAAGTCCCTTGATGCTTCCGGCGGCCAGGTAGCTGACTAGTTTCGGATTGTTGGCGGGCGGACCTCGAAAATGGTTTTGCAGACGCCGCCAAGCTGCTGCGAGATCGCACTTGCGAACGCCCAGGTCATTGTAATGGGCTGGGGTCTCGGCCTCGGGTGCAACGTTCATTTTGCGTCGGTCAACCGCTTCGAAGATTGGCTCGCCGGAACCCGAATGTGTTTCTGCAGAATCGGAACTAGGCTGATGATGTGGCAAAGCGGTGGACCGCAATCTAGGTTGCGATTTTGATTGCTCCACTTTCGCGTTGAGATTCTTGATTTGCGCCTCGAGCCGCGCGATCTCAGCATTGAGCAACCGGGACCGATCAGAGATGGGATCGCGTTTCTTTTTGAAGAATCCCATACACGGGACGATTATTGGCGGAGCAAAAAGAAAAATGTGAGGCCCAACGCCAACAAACCAATAACCACTATCGGCCAAGTCAGGGCTAATCCCAGCTTGCACAACTGGCCGAAGGTGTGCCCTTCAAGAAGGGATGCCACGGACTGAGCTGATGCTTTGGCTTCGACCGGCGCCTGTGGCGTCCCATTTAGGAGAGGCCACTTCAATCGTGCAGCGTTCCATTCCATGCGAGAGTTCTCGATCGTGGTCAGCGCGCGAGTCAGTTCCACGTTCCAGTTCTCCTGCGTCCAGCTTTCATCTTGAATGGACTGCACTTTGCACAGCGCTTCGCGCAAGTCGGCCAGCGTTTTAGACATTTGTTCGGCGTCACGACGCGCCGCAAATTCGCTTTCTTCCAACAGGCCAACGCCACGAGTCAGATTCTGGAGCATTTCGTTCCGGCCGGTCTGAAACTCAATCCGCCTGCGGCGCGCCTCTTCGAGCGAGGCCCGTTCGCGTTCGAGTTCTTCCTGAGCGCGGCGCAATTCACCGAGTTTGTGGTGAGCCTCGTTCACTTGAGTCTCGAGTTCCTCGCGCGTGGGCGGTCGATTTAGCACACTGGAGGCCGTGCGCATCTGCGCAGCTGTCGCCGGATACGGTGATTTAGCGCTTTGATAATCGCTATCCACGAAGTCCGATTCATCGAATTGTGAGGCCATGCGCGGACTTTAGTGCTGAGCACCGAACGTGTAAAGAGATGAAGCGAACGAGGTCGAACACGACAAGCCTAGGGAGTGAAGAAAGCAGTGTTTAGCTCATTGAATGCAAGATCCAGCACCCGTGCCCGTTGATTCCCCCGACTCAATAAGACGACGCAAGCGATTGAGAGCCGCATCAGCTTCCTGGCCTTTCGCAGGAATGAAATCGATTAACTCCGCTGGCGCTCTTGTCTTGCCGCATGGCGGAATCGGGCGCGGCCCAATCGCGCCAACGATAGGGCGGCTGCAGCGATGGGGTGAATGGCAAGGCAAGCGCGGAGGCTTCCTCGGCTTCGTGCGATTCGCGTTCGTCCAGGATGCGGAGAAATAGAATCCAAGTCAGTTCTGGGACGTATTTCATGGCCCCGGCGCAATTCGAACGCCGCATGACGTCGCAGATGGATTTCACCGCGGCATTCAGCGATTGCTGCGTGGCGTGTTTCTTGCCATTTGGTTTTTCTCGTTTCATTCCGCTGCGCGCAATAACGCGGTGAACCCAGCCTGCTGAAAATGTTCATCGTCGCTGGCCGCTTCGCGGATACCTTCCGCCTCCATGGCGAGGAACGAGGCGCAATCAGTAAGACTCCACGGCTTGTCCAGGCGGGAAAGGTATCGGATCAGCGCTTGTCCAAACTGGAAGCTGGTCTGCGGAATAAGAACAACTCTTGGATTGTCTTTTATCGGGCGAACGTACTCGCCCGCGGCGCGGCGCGGCGCCTCTCCCTTTTCAGCGAAGTAATTCAGAACTTCCGTCAGCACCATTTCCGTTGAGACCAGGCAGCTGGAGTCGAGTCTTTGTCCGAGCGCCAGGGCTCGGGCATGCAAAGCATCCGGAGGATTTAGAAGCGCGATCAGATATCCGGCATCGAGAAATACCCGCCGCATGATCAGTCCTTTTTAGGCGCTCCATAGAGGTAATGATGAAGATTCTCTGCTCCATCTCGCGGCACCTTCTCCCATTCCTCGGGGGGGACCTGCGCCGCAATCTCCTCGGCGATCTGCCAGATCGGCTTGGCAGTGGGATCGAACGGAACTTCTCCGGCCCCTCGAATCTCCAAGTCCATAACTTTGGTCACCGCTTTCATCCTCCCGTCTGGCTGGAACTCAGCGGTTCCTTTAACCCGCAACCGGCGGCTGACATGGTCACGCAGGGTTTCAGTAACCACGGATTCTTGTTCGGGAGAGAATCTGGGCGGGATCTTCGTGCCGTCATCGAGTTTAAGTTCAAACCGGCCAGTCAGATCCACTGCGCGAACTTCCCCACTAAGATCGATCCGGTCAATATAGCCTTCGGCGGCAAACTTCAGTAATTGCTCACGAGACCTCGGCGAGTAGGACGCCTTGAGGGAGCCCTTTTCGGGTCGCAACTCGATACATTCGTCTTCGCGCAAGGTCTTTCCATAACCCTCGAAGAGAGCGATGACTTTTTTGGGGAACTCGTGCGGCAGCAGTTGCTCGGAATTTGCAGCTTCGATGGCTTCGGTGACGAGCAGCACAGCCTCGTCCAGTTCATCTGGCTGCTCAGTCTGAAACATGTCCGGCTGGCTGGTGATTTCGATCTCTCGGAATATAGGCACAGCCGCACTGCCGTCTTTCAGTTCATAGAATTTCAGACAGAGAGAATCCTCGAAATTCTTTGGCAACCGATCCCGGTCGGGATGATGCCGTCGCCAAAGCTCCTTGGCCGTGGAGACAAGCAGTTCCTTATATATAGGCGTAGAGCTCGGGCAACACGTCGAGGTCCAATCCGTGGTCCTCAAAGCGTTTTCCTTTGAACGTGTGCGTCACTAGTTGTCGCTTCATTTTGGTCATAAGCGGCTGCTTCTAACACTTATTCTAAACCTGCTGCTGAACCAATCCAAATTCACAGTCGCCCGCTGAACGCTTCGCGCAAAAGCGCCGCGGGCAGTTTTTCGATCGCGCCTAACTTTCTCTGCAACCCCTCCTTAAATTGACGAATCTCGCGAACTTGTGCTGTGAATCTTTGCTGCGACGACCAGTCAGGAATTCGAATTTGGGCAGGAGCCAGGCGCTTAAAGAGAAGACGTTCACGGACCGCGCCTCGGGCCAGCGATTTGATAAACTCCGCGCCATAGCTCGATCGGAACCAATAATAAAACCAGCGCGCGTCCAATTTTTTCTCCACGGGTCGCATCACAACGTAGTCCGGGCTGGTGATGCCGGGAGTGTCCTGGTCGTCGATCATGGCAATGGACCCAAGGAGAATACGCATTGGATTGGAAAAGATCGTACCCAATCGCACCGGCTTGTAGCGTTCTGGATTCTTTCCCACCGGGTCCTTTGCTGGCGCCAAGCCGCTTCGAGTCGCGCCCAGAACAGGATATTTCGCCCAATCGCCGCCGATTCCTTCTGTCACTTCGCGCAGACATTCATGCAATGGCGGTTCTGTCGATCGACTTAACGATTCACGGAGTAAGGCATCAACCAGCAAGTCAGATGCTTTCAACTGTTCTTCCAGACTGCTTCGGGCGCGTTCTACTTCGGCAAGCAGCGTCCGCAGTCGGATTGCTATGCGCTCCTGCTCCATACGGGAGGGCACTGGAACGCGCTCCTCCCGCAAGACGTCGCTGTTAAGATTGGGCTGATTCCCTCCACGGTGTTCGGTTTGGCGACGCAAACGCTCATAACTATATCGAAACCAATACTGCAAAAAACTCGGGATCAAATCGATGATTTGGTAGAATTGCGAAACATGGTTGGTTTGTTGTTGCTTCGCAGTCCAATAGTCCGGTCCTGCCGCGTGTCTGCCCCTGACCACACATGGCGATAAGAAGCGTTCGCTTTGGAAGCAATCTGAGGCTCGTCTCCTTCAATGCAACTGCGCTTACGCACTCCTCTGTTTCGTGATTATCCCATCAATAAGCTCACCGGTTTTTACCCATGGTATCTTGCCGTCGAAGAATTCCTTGCGACCTCTTGATGGTGTGGTTCCGCTGCACGTTTCCGCGAGGTCTTGAATTTTTAGCCAGTCCCAATGAGGTCTTTGGCAAGGCATCCCATGCCTCGCGAAAATCCAGCAAGCCGCGCCCGGCCGCCAAGCCCAGCACGCCAAGGGTGCCGACTACAGTTCACCCTTGTCCGCGAGCCGTAACGCGGCCATCCAGCTCATCCATCAGCAAGGCGTCGGCCCGCAGGGTCTTGGCCAGCAGAATGGCTTCCGTCTCGCCGCGATGAAGTGGGACGCAAAATGACGCATCGCCCCTGACCTCGTGAAGCTGAACCCATGCCGGCAGCGTGAGCGCAAAGTTTCCGACAATTTCGGGCGCATCTCGCGCCATGAGTTCATCACGCACTGCTGTTGGAATGTGTATCGAGCCAAAGAGATTTGGAAGCGCTCTCTCCTCACCTACGATCACAAAGTAATTCAGCGGCGAGGTGTTGGAAACGACCGTCAGTTATCGCCGCCCAACCGGTTGATAGCGGCCAGTTCGGCTTCAATTTCCTCGGCGGGCCATTCCCTTTGGAGATGATGTCGGGCCACCAGTTGTTCGAAAGCAATCCTGCTCGTGATGCCGAGATCGCGCATGGCTTCCACCTCACTTAATGACCCGTCGCGGCAAAGTGAACAAATCAACTTCTCGAGGCCAATTTGGCTGAGGTTGTTATCCTGTTGACGTAACTTTTCAGCAGCGTCGTCGGGCAATTGAATGGCAATCTCAACCGGCATAAAACGTTTGTGTCAATTTAGAGCGTTCTCACGCGACGAACAGGTTTTCCTTGGTTTTGCGGATGAGTTCGTCCGGCTGACCGCCCTGTTTGAGTTGCTGGATAGGCTTTAGAACGCCGATGGTTTTCCAGATTTCTTTCGCTTCGAGCGCGGCGGTGCCGGCTTTCTCGAATTGCTTCACGATGGCGCGGATGACCTTCACCGAAGGCTGCGGCAATTGGATGAGCCACTCCGGTTTCTCGCCCTCGAACTGCGCCGCCCGTTCCGCGCGAGTCATCGGTTTGATTCCGTACGCGAGCGCGGCCAGAATATCGAACTCGTCGTAAGCCCCCATCTGCGCGGCTTCGCTCACAATTTCGGGCAATAGATTTTGCGCGCGCAACTCTTTCATCACCTGTTCGCGCTGGACCGGATCGAGCCACTTCGCGCGAAAGTCGGCGAGCGTGGGAACGGCGGCGAGCAACTGCTTTACGAGTTCGTCGCGGTATTCTTCCGGAGTCACACGCTGCAAGCGGCCATCTTTGGTCAGCAGATCGAAGCGTCCGACGGAAGAAAACAATGTTCCGCACGCGCGGCACGTTCACGCCGGTCGTGAGCAGGTCTTTCGTGGTGGCAATAATATGCGACTTGGCGCGTCCACGAAAATCGGGAATGAGCGCCTGCCCGTTCACCAAGGACATGCACTTGAATGCGTAATGCTGGATCCGTTTTTGCCCGCTGTCCTGGTAATAACGAAAGTAATCGCGGCCCTTCTTGTAGGACGTTTGCAGCAATTTGAGTTCGGGCGTTTGCCGGCTCAAGCCGCGCGTGTTGAGATACCGCTCAACCAGTTCGTCCGGTGTTGGGAATTTGCCCAACGGTTTCGGTTCGGAAGTCACGCCCGTTTCCTCGTCGTATTCGATGAACAAGTGACCATTTGACGAAAAGACGAATGGAACATGGTGCAGTGCACCAACGCGATAGCCTTTGCCCTGTTGCAAGCCGTGTTCAGGCGCCAAACCTTCGTGTTTGGCTTCCAGAATGGCGAGCGGAATGGGTTCTGTTCCTGGCGTGAGCGGATGCCGGAGAACGTAATCCGTTCGACCTGTCGGACGCCGCCTGGCGTGGTGATTGACGATGTCGATCGGCTTGGCCGTTTCCTCCACGCGAATGTCCGCACGTTTCCATTCGCGCTCACCGAGAGCGGGATCGATTAACTCGAAACGAACCTGTGCTTCGCTGCGCTGCATCGTTGTGCGACGACTCGCGCAGGGTACAGAGCAAAGAAGGATAAGTCGAGCGAAGCAAACCAAGCAACCAAGCAAACCGCAACTGAGTTGCCTGCAGCCCATAGATAGTTGTGTGTCTGTTCAGCGATCCACCTCTTTGCCACGGCTCGCGATGCAGTAGAACTTTCATCAGCATCGCTCCAGGAGTCGTTGCATTTGCGAGAATCGGCTCCTGGCTGCGGGCTACAGCTCGAATTTCACAAGCTTGCGCAGTCCTATTTTCAGCGGCAGCCAGCCCAGAGCGAGCGAGAGAACGCCAAATCCGACCGTGCAGGAAATCATTTGGTCGGTCGTCTGGCGGCGCGACCAGGGCGAACCTATCGCCAGCAACGTCACAGAGCTCACGATGTAGAGAAAACTAAGAACTAAACAAAAGGTCCCGCCAAAGCCGCTGACGATTTTGCTGGGGTTATCCTCTTTGAAGTTCGGATAAAGGGCGCCCAAGCCGACGGCCAGTCCATTCAGTGTGAAGGTCATGGCCGCAACGGCGCATGTGAAGTACAAGGTGCGTTCCCAGGGCATCCTTAGCATGTAACATGAGAGCCAGATCAATCCGATTGTCACGGCGAGCGATGCGCCCGTCGCCAGCGCAAATTTGGCTTTGACCAAGCGCGGCAAACCGATTGGCGCCAAGCCCACGATCCAGAGCCTCTTGCCTTCCAGCGAGAATTGTGGATAAACAAAACGCGTCGTCAACGTGGCGAGATTAAGGGAGCACGCTCCGAGGTTCAGGTAAGAGACGAGGTTCATCCAAAATGGGTTGGTCAATTGGTGGGAGAAATGGCGAAGGTTAATGATATAGACGCCCAGCAATCCGAACAGGACGAGAGTTTGCCCCCACTGCGTTGTGTCCCGCCAGAACAGGCGGATATCTTTGGTCAACAAAGCTCGCGTCTCAGACCTCAGCCAAAACAATTTGTTCAGCGCGGATTCCACCGGGCCGGCCGCAAAGTTGCACGAACGCGTGCGATTCCTCCAAGCCCGAAACCATCCCCACCGGCTGAGGACGCTGCCTCTGCTTTGCACCGTCGAAGCAGCATCATAAAATACGTTGCCCATGCGAGTGAAGGTGAGGCATCCGAAGAAGAGCACGTGGCTCAGAAGAACCAGCGCAAAGAAACCCGCCGTCGCCAATGCTCCTTCCGCCCAATGCAACACGCCGGAAGAAAGCCAATAACTGGGCAATAACGGATACTGGGCGAAACGTGTTTTTGTGAGCAGCCGGTCCAGCACAACGAGGACACGCGTCTCGAGGGCTTCATCGGTGACGGGTTCCGGTTTTAGCCAGAAAATAGCGCTCACGAGCGAGGCCGCGGCCAAGAGGAGGGCCGTGATTTGAAAGGCACGCCGATCCATGTAGCGCGCTAAGTTGGCTGCCAACCACGAGCCGGCCACGGCGGGCAGAAAAACGAACAAGGCTATCAGCACTATGGTCATCAAATAGAAATGCCAAGGCACGCGGTGGGTGAGACCGTAAGCAGCCAGCAACGGTGCGATCAAAAAAAGGAAAGCCCACGACGCGAGCAACGCTGATTCCAGAAACTTCCATCGAAAGATGGCCTCGAAAGGCACGGGCAGCGACATCAGAAAAGAAGTCTCACGATTTCGAAACAGGTTCGTGTAGCTGATGATGAGATTGCTGAACAACAACAGAACAAACAAAAAAGCAAACAGCAGGAACAACAGCCGTTCCGTCAGAAGCGTGCCTAAACCCGGAAACGTTTTGATGAACCTCAGGCCCTTGTAGAAAAGCCAGAAGGAGAGGCTTGCATAACCGACGATGGACAACCCAATTAAGCCTGTAAGCAAACGGGATTGGTCGCGGACTGATTTTAGCCGCCGCCAAGCTTGCAGCGCGTTGACCTTGATCAGCAACGCCAAGGGCGTTGGCAAACCACTCGTTTGGGAGTGAGCGCTCACGATGCCCTCGCAATTCTAATCCTAATCTCGCCGGAGCTAGCTCCGTGGAGAGTAAGAGCAAGATTAGGATTACGAGGAAGACTCATCGTTGACTTACTCAAAATTGCCAATGCTATTGGAGCGCGGCAGGTACTTCGGACAAGTTAGCTTCCTGCGACGTCAATGTGAGAAACGCCTTTTCAAGTGCTCCAGGCACTCCGCTTTGCCGACGAAGTTCGTCCCGTGTCCCGACCGCAATGAGCCGCCCTTGGTGAATAATGGCAATCCGGTCCGCCATTTCCTCGGCGACACTGAGTTGGTGCGTTGAAAAAAACACGGTCATACCGCGCTCGGAACGTTCCTTCAGGATATCCTTTACCACGCGTGCGTGCTGGGGATCCAATCCCACCATCGGTTCGTCAATGACAAAGACTTCGGGATCGTGGAGCAAGGCGGAGACGATGGCGATGCGCTGCCGCGTGCCGTGCGACAATCCTTCAATGGGTTTTGCCAAATATGGCTCAAGATTGAACCGCGCGATGAGATCTCGAACCGAAGTTTGCAGCCGTGCTTCGTCCATCCGAAACAATTGACCTGTAAATCGAAAAAATTCCCAAGGCGTCAACTTGTCGTAAAGGAACGGAAAATCGGGCACGTAAGCCATTCGCTTGCGCGCCTCCAACGGTTGCATCTGAACATCGAAGCCCGCGACACGCGCGGTTCCGGAAGTTGGTTTGATCAATCCCGCGATCATTTTGATCGTGGTCGTTTTGCCGGCCGCGTTTGGCCCGAGCACGGCCAGGAATTCCCCGCGGGGCACGACCAGATTGATGCCATTGACCGCGGTCAAGTCGCCAAAGCGTTTTACGAGGTCGATCAGCTCAATCATGCCTTCTTTCCACGACCGGGCAATAGGACAGGCATCCCGCCTGTCCAGCATTTGCGGACACTAAAAGCAGGACAGGAGAGACGCACTGTCCCACCCGGTCTATAGTCCCGATGCATGGCAAAGCAAATGGGAACTTTCGCGCGTTGCTGAGGATCGCCTGCATACGTGCAAACCTACAAATTCACCAGCGCGTCGTTAAGAAGAACGATGTCGTTGGGAAGTTCGACGCGCAGGATTTCACCGACGCGGCTGACGATTATCACGGCCTGGTATCGATCCAATATCTTAGCCTGCAAGCGATACACGCGCGCCTTGGAATTTCCGACCTTCAACCAATCGTTGCGCGCCTCCCAGGTTAGGCCAAGCGCCACGCTCCTGGGCGATTGACTCCATTGCGGCAAAAAAATCGCTGTGAAAGGAAAACCTAGCTCGCGCAACAGCTTTCCAGGGTCCGCGAGTTCCTCAAATGTTAGAGTGCGCTCCCATTTGCCATTTTCGTCGTCGTGGGCAAGCTTCAACGTCTTCTCGGCGGCAGCCGTTTGAAGTTCCCAGACGCGCGGACGCGCGGTCACGCGAACGCCCAGTTTTTTCCACGCGTGCTCGGTGGAGAAGTCACCGTCAAATTGAAAGCGCAGCCTTTGTCCAGGTTCCTCGAGCAGAAAATTCCCTTCCAAATGAACGGTGTAGCCCGTGAGCCGTTTGATTCGGCCTTCCGGCTGAAATTCTTCGCTTCCCACTTTGCCGGTCGCCAATTCTTCACCCACGTTGGCCTGCCATCGACAGTAACCAATCTTTTCATTCCGATGAAGAATCTCCAGAGCTGAATCATCCGGAGCCGTCAGGATTTTATCCAACACAACATTGACGGGGACCGCATGGCCCAATTCGGTTTGACCCCTAAATTCCAAGCGCCAGAGCAGGGCATTCATCACCACCCAGAAAACGGCGATAACCAGAAAGCAAAGGCGGCTCAGCATGGGGATCAGTTTCTCGCTGCCGGCAGAATAATCACTTGCCCCGGTCTCATCCGCCGGGGATCCGCGGCAATCCCGGGATTAGCCGCTTTCAATGCGTCCAATGAAATCCCCTTCTCCCGCGAGATCCGCGCGAGCGTTTCGCCGGGCTTGACGACATAAGTTCCAGCCGAGCCCGATGCCGGGCGTGACGCTTCGGGCGTTGGCCTCGATGAGGAAGGCTGTGGCGTCCGCGCGCTGGAACGATCTGTGAGAAGCCCAGGTCCAGTATGTTGGACGCTCGAACTTGGAGAGGGAGCTGACCTGTTGGTCAGAACTTGCGCCTGCGCTTTCGAAAGCTCCGCTTTTAGTTCGTCATTTTGCTGGCGGAGGTTCGCGTTTTCCCGCGTCAACCGATCAAGCGCCGCTTGGTCCTTCTGGTTCACCAGAGCGTAAGAAACCGTCCTGGCCAGTTCCACCTTGCACGAGAGAATCCGCTGGCGCACGCTCTCCGCCACGTGCGATTGTGGGCGGAGCTTGAGGTGCCGTTCCAGATGATAAATGGCGGCCGCGTGATCGTTCATCGGCTTTTCGTAAAGCAACCCCAACTCCAGATGCGCCGAAGCCGATCGCGGGTTCGCTTCCAGGGCTTTCTCGAAGGACTCGATAGCGCCTTTCTGATTTAAGGCGTTGGCGCGGCGTTTGCCTTCCAAAAAATGCGGATTCTTCTGCTCATCCAGCTCATTCTCAGTCAATGGGGAACACCCGATCAGCCAAAACCCGAGCAATCCTGGCAGCAATAGACGCACAGCCGCTGACGAAAAAGTCATGGCGCGAACCTAAACGAACTGACCATAGACTGCAATGTCTCAGCGGATCATTGTGGAAGAGGAACAGATAACAAGGGCAACGCCACGGAAAAATCAGTTACGTTCGCACTCAACCAGCCGGCTGGATCGCTGCTGCTGCGCACAGATCACATGCCGTGTTTCGCCTGTTACAACCCAGTCTTTCGCACTGTGGTGTGTTCGCGAATCCATTCTAAATCGCGATTATTGGCGCATTTATCCCAATGGACCATGATCTGCGCGGCATTGGCTTTTCGGACAGTTCGCGGGTCTTGCCACCGATGCGTTTCAACATGTCCGTCTGCAAAACTCAGCACGCCAGATTGGTCATGATAAGTCGCCGGATAATGGAAAAAACCGTCAATGCCATGGCCCGGCATATTCACGACGAACGCGGGGAAACAGATACTGGCCGGGTTGACATCCTGAAACACAAACGTCTTGGCCGGAGGCATCGCATAGAGGTCCGATGTCTTCAGGGCCGCGTGATAGTTCATCGACACATAGGAAGGTCCGCTAACCGCGGTCATGGACGGAATTAACCCCGTGTAACCGTTCATCGAATAGCTGCGATTCCGCGCCATGGCCGCTTTTCCGAGCAATGTCGGGCCACCAACGACATGAAGGTCGCCGCGGTCCGCCGGGCATTTGTAAACGCTCGGAATGCGCAAGTATGGAGCGAACGCGGCATGTTTCGCGTCAACGAGGTAATTGCTGTTGGTAAACGCTGGCAAGTTAGGATGTCCGGCGCCATGAACCCAGAGGGTCGCGCTCTCATCCAAATCGTAGTCACCGTTCGGAACGAGCTTCTCGTCGTGATCACTGGCGTAAAGCAACCAAGTAAGACCGAGTTGCTTTTGGTTGCTAATGCACCCGGCACGTTGGGCCTTCGCTTTCGCCTTGGACAGGACAGGCAGGAGCATCCCCGCCAAGATGGCGATAATCGCAATTACCACCAGGAGCTCAATCAAGGTGAAGCCTCTATGGGCGCTGCCATGATCTTTTCCGAGGCGGGTCTTCATTAACTGGACAATCTCCTCCGTTCTTTTATTCACACACCGAACCCTCACTCACCATTTTACTCCAATGTCATGTCGATTCATGGCCCAAGCTAACCGCATCATCCGCTTGTTTCAATGGCCTTTGGTCATCGGCAATCCGTCGAGTCACTACGCAACTGCAGCGGCTTGCACGAACCTGGTTATTCTGTTGCCAATTGGGCGCCAAATCAAAAATGCAGAACCTCAGGCTTTATGAGGCTTTATGGCCGTTCTTCCAATATAAAACCATCCTCTCCCA
>VHDE01000039.1 GCA_016871515.1 Verrucomicrobiota bacterium | reverse complement strand
AGATGGCTGAGCCGTACACGCTGGCCGCTGAAGGGCAGGATGTGTATCGAAACTTTGTGATCGGAGTGCCGGTGAGCGAGACACGTTATGTGCGAGCGATCGAGTTTCAGCCGGGCAATCCAAAGATTGTGCATCACGCGGTGATGCGTGTTGATCGAACGCCATCATCCAGACTGCTCGATACCGAAGATTGGGAACCGGGTTTTGCCAACGGCATGGGAATGGGCAACGCCCAACTTCCGGACGGCTTTTTCATCGGATGGACTCCAGGGAAGATGCCTTCCAATCGTGGTGATGGCCTGGCCTGGCGGCTCACCCCGGGAACGGATCTTGTTCTCCAGTTACACATGCGTCCAACCGGCAAGCCGGAATTAATTCAGCCGGTGATTGGCTTATATTTTTCCGCTGAGCCGCCTCAACTTTACCCTTACCCCGTCGTGCTCCGGTCCAAGTTCATTGATATCGAGGCAGAGCAACGCGACTACGTGATCGAGCAAACGGAAACACTTCCCATCGATGTTCTGGCGCAGAGCATTTATCCACACGCGCATTATTTGGCGAAGGTCATGGAAGTGAGAGCCACGTTGGCAGATGGCGCCAGTCAATGGTTGCTTCGCATTCGCAATTGGGATTTCAATTGGCAGGATGAGTACCGCTTCGCGAAACCGATCATCTTGCCGCGCGGAACAACAATCTCGATGCGTTACACGTACGACAACTCGACGAACAATGTCCGCAATCCGAATCATCCGCCGAAACGCGTCCGGCACGGTCAGAATTCGACTGATGAGATGGCGGAGTTGATGCTTCAGGTTCTGCCGCGCAATCTCGAGGACCTCACAATTCTCCGAGATTATTCAACGCGTCGAGCTATCCTTCAGGAAATTGTTCGTGAGGAGGAGAAGTTAAAACTCAGCCCGGCGAATGCGGAAGAACATGTGCGATTGGGGCTGCGCTATCAACAAATTAGCGAGATGGAATCTGCCCTCGGGCATTTCCGGCGTGCCGCCCAAATGGAACCAGATCAAGCCAGAACACATTACCTTTTGGGTGATGCCCTTGCGCAGAGTGGGCTGTTCGACGACGCTCTCAACGAATTCCAGGAAGCCGGCCGTTTGAAGCCGGACCAGCCGGAAACTCTCAACGGATTGGCCCAGATATTCAGCAGCCATCCCGACCCGAAAACGCGCAGCCCCGAGAAAGCCGTCGCTTTCGCGCGGCGTGCCAGCGAACTGACGAAGCAACGCGATCCTGTAATTCTCGAAACTCTCGCTATTGCTTACGCCACGGCTGGCCAATATGAGAAGGTGATCGAGACAGGGGAAGCGGCGGTGAAAGCAGCTCTCGACGTCAAGAATCAAGGGTTAGCCGATGCAATTCAGAAGCGGTTGGATCAATACAAGCAGACAAGAGGAGTTCCTTGATGAGAGGCGTGCATCTTGCCGCCCGGAGCAACGCTTGAAACGAGGAGGCTGCGTTTTAGTCCGTCCGCATGATCCGCCGGGCAGGATGCCTCGGCTCTACGGCAGGCAGGATGCCCGCCGCTGCGGTTGTGCCGACAACTCCGGGATGCATCGGGTCACAACGCAACATCCGGCGAACGATTGCTAAGGCAGGTTTCATTCGGTATCGTCATCGCGGTTTAGGATTGCATGATTCCACGCCGAGAAATTAATGCGTGGTGCCAGGAAATCGCCCGGAAGTTTCGCCCCTCAAAGATCATTCTCTTTGGCTCCTACGCTCATGGCAGGCTTTGGGGCTGCGGTGATGAACCTGGGCAGATCAGACCGTTGGGCTATTGACGCGGAGGCAATTTTTTCTCCACCGGCGTTTTTTGAAAGGCGACGAATTTGGGAAGGCCCCCGTCCATCGGCAATTGAAGCCCCCCTTCTATGAGTGGTCGCGCGTATTCGATGAATTTGTCATTCGGCATAAACCCATCTTCGCTGATCCAATCTCGCGGAATCAAATGCTCGACATTGGCGATATCCTGCAAGGGTTGCAGATCGGTAGTCCATCGATACGGATTATTTTGCAGCCGGACAATCTTCACCATGAACCCGCTTTTGCCTTCCACCGCCGCCCGAACCGCGGCTTCCCCGCAGGCAGTCGCTTCCTCAACATCCGTCTCGCTCGCGCAATGCGCCGCGGCGCGTTGCGCATAACCGAGCTTCACGGTTCGCGTTTTCGTCTTGAGCCAGCCCGAAACAATCTCTGCCACCCGTTCGGCAGCGCCCGAGAGCACCGGATGTCCAAAGGCATCGAGACGTGACTTGTCCGCCGCCATTTCCTCGCCGCCGGCATTCTTGAGACCCTCACCCACCACGACAATGCAGTATTTGTGGAGCGCAATGACCTCTTGAACTCGTTTGAGGAAGGCTTCCTCAGCGAATGGAACCTCCGGCAGCAAAATGATATGAGGCGCATCATTGGGAGATCGCTTGGCCAGGACCGTTCCCGCCGCGATCCAGCCCGCGCCGCGGCCCATGACTTCGACAATGCAGCACGAGCCGTCATCCGTCGCCATGCTGCGCACGTCTGCCGCGATCTCCATGACCGTAGTCGCATTGTATTTGATGACGGAACCGTAACCCGGACAGTGATCGGTGTGCGGGAGATCATTGTCGATAGTTTTGGGAACTCCAATAACCCGCAATGGATAGCCGCGCTTGCTTGCTTGCTCGTGGATTTTGTGAGCCGTGTCCTGTGAATCGTTGCCGCCCGCGTAAAAGAAATAGCGAATATTGTGAGCCTGAAAAACTTGAAACAACCGTTCCATTTCCTGAGCGGCGCGCTCGGTCTTTCGTTTAAAATCAATTTTGTAACGGCATGTCCCTAGGGCGGCGGCCGGCGTATGCTTTAATCCTTCGATGACGCTGCTTTTCTCCTCCTGAATATCGATGAGATCTTCGTTCAGAATGCCCAGGATGCCGTTGAGTCCGCCATACAATTCTTCGATCAACTCAGGGTGCCGCCCGGCTTCCTGAATGACACCCGCGATGCTCGCGTTAATCACAGCCGTTGGTCCTCCGGACTGCGCGACCAACATATTTCCGACTAAATCTGGCATAGCTTTTTCGTTCAAAATACTTCCGAGCGCCGAGAATCTCGTGCGGGAGCGAACGATGCCAACCACAGAAACATCTGTCAAAGGCGAATTCGATTACTTTGAGCGAGGACATTACGCAAAAACATTCCCTCGCCCCATCCGATGGGCAGTGCATCCCGAAGTTGTCGGCAGCGGCGGGCATCCTGCCTGCCGTAGAGGGCGTGCATCTTGCCGCCCGGAGCAACGCTTGAAACGCGGAGGTTAAGTTTTAACTCGCACGCGTGATCCGCCGGGCAGGATGCCCCGGCTCTACGGCAGGCAGGATGCCCGCCGCTACGATTGTGCCGGCAACGTCGAGATGCACCGTCCGATGGGGAGAGGGGACACGCCCCACTTTCCTGCAATCACACCACGACCACGGGCGATGACAGAACGCCAATGCCGCTGATGCTGATTTGCACTCCGTCCTTCTCCTGAAGGGTGAAATTGTCCGGAGGCACGATTCCCGTCCCGGTCAGGAGCACGGCGCCGTTGGAGAACCGTTGGCTGCGAAAGAGAAAGTCCACCAACTCCCGGAACGAGCGCTTAATTTGCTTTACGCTGGTCTGCCCGGAAAACACGATTTCGCCCGCCCGCCGAATTTCCAGGTTAATGCTCCATTCTCGCGCCTCGGATTCAGTAACGCCGACGGTGATAAAAGGACCGACGGCGCAAGAGCGCTCGTAAATCTTGGCCTGCGGCAGGTAAAGCACATTCTCGCCTTCGATATCCCGGGAACTCATGTCGTTGCCAATCGTGTAACCCACGATTTCGCCGCGTGAATTGATCACAAGCGCCAGCTCCGGTTCCGGGACGTTCCAGCGCGCGTCTCTTCGAATTCCAACGGGTTCATTCGGCGAAACGACTTTCTCCGGAAGTGACTTGAAAAAAATCTCGGGACGTTCCGCCTCGTAAACGCGGTCGTAAGCGTTCGCGCTGGAAATGGATTCCTCCATGCGCGCTTTCTTGCTCCGCAGATACGTGACGCCCGCAGCCCAAACCTCCTGTCTTTCGACGGGTGTTAACAAGGAAACGCTGCCGATGGCGTAACGCGGCAGACTCTGCTTGCTGAGCGCATCCAATCGCGAGACCAAATCGTGGCTTTCGAGTAGCGGTTGAAGGGCGTCAATTCCAGCGGCCGTTAGATTCAGAACCTCCCCGCTGTCCAGAACCAAACCGATTTGGACTTTGTTGGGCGTTAGTTGAAATCGACAGAGTTTCATTGCTAAACGGGTTTCAGCACGTTCAGGCCAACTTCGTCGGCAAGGCATAACTGCTGTTCGTCAAATGAAACGAACAGGTCGCTATCGAATTCCAAAGCCGCCGCGACGTGGAGCACGTCAAAGGCGCGACAGCCAAGTTTGGGTGTGTGCTCGTGGCTGACGATTTCCGCTCGGCGCAACAACTCGGTCCAATTAAGCGACTCGTGGTATAACGTCCCATCATCGAGGTCGTCCTCAATGTCTTGCAAGACAGACCGAGACTGAGACATTGTAATCTTTTTGCGTTGGATGCGCTGGCGCACACCATTGCGAACTTCCAATCTGTGATAAGGCGTAAAGAGCAATGACGGTTGTCTCATTCGATCATAAAACCGGAGCGCTGCCTCACTGCATTTATCAAAACAATAGAGCGACATGAGGAAGCTAGAATCGGCGTAAACCTGCAATCTTACCTCCGGGCCGCTGCTAGAACCTCTGTATTGGGAACTTTGAGGGGGCCTTTGGGAAACCGCATCGTCAAGCGCAGCCGAATATCGGCGGCGGTCTTTTTCTGTCGCCTAGTTGGTAACGAAACGATGGCGCTCGTTTTTCTCATAGCGGATAGGATTAGCCGAGTAAGATAGCCGAGTCAAATGCCAGAAAACTTCTGTTTCCTTGCGCTAACCTGGATCAGCGCGACCGCCAGTAAATCCTCTAAGGACTCGCAGGCAAGCGCTACCCCGAATAATCCAGATAGACCGTCTTCAACTTGCTATAGAACTCGATCGCGCCTGGCCCTTGTTCTTTGAATGAATCGGTGCTCGATTTTTTCACGCCGCCGAACGGCGCTTGCAACGCGAGCCCGGTGGAAATTTGGTTGATCTTCACAACACCGGCCTGGATCCGCTCTGAATACAGCATGGCCTTCTTAAGGTCGCGCGTGACAATCGACGCGGAAAGTCCTACATCGACGGCATTGGCAACTGTCAGCGCTTCGTCAAAATTATCCACCGCTAAGATCGCCACCACGGGGCCGAAGACCTCCTCGGACGCAATCCGCATTGGGGGCGTCACGTTGCCGAGAATCGTTGGCTGCATGAAAAAACCGTGCGCCAGATCGCCGTCCGTCAAGCGCTGGCCGCCAAAGATCATGTTGCCTCCTTCCTTCAAGGCGTGATCGATGTGTTGGAAATTGCCCTCGAGCTCTTGCTGGTTCACCGCGGGCCCCATCTCAACACCAGGATGCAGGCCGTTGCCGACCTTGAGAGCGCGAGCCTTCGCCGTCAGTTTCTCAGTGAATGCTCCCAATACACTGCGTTCCACAATGACGCGGCTGGTGGCGGTGCACGCTTGGCCGGTCAGGCCAAACCCAGCGCGTGCAACAAGCGAAGCCGCCAGATCAAGGTCGGCATCGGCCAGCACAATGGTCGGATTCTTTCCGCCCATCTCCATTTGTGCTCTCGCCATGCGTTGGGCCAATTGCAGGTAAATCTGTTGGCCGACCGCGTACGAACCGGTGAACGACAACGCCGCCACCGCCGGATTCGAAGCCAATTCGCCACCCACTGCGCGGCCATCGCCGATCACGACGTTGAGCGCGCCCTTCGGCAATCCGGCTTCGCTCAGAGCCTTCGCGAGTTCGAGCGTCATGCCGGGCGCTTGTGATGCCGGTTTAATGATGACGCTGTTCCCGGCCACCAACGCTGGCGCCATTTTCCACGCGGGAATAGCGATAGGGAAATTCCAGGGCGTGATCAAAGCCACGACGCCAAGCGGCTGGCGAATGGTGTAAAGCAGGTTATTGGGCAGATCGTGCGGAATCGTTTGACCGCCGAGAGTGTAACTCAGTCCACCGAAGAAGCGAAAAATATCGATCGCGCGCTGCACTTCGCCTTGGCTCTCGGTGAGGGTCTTGCCTTCCTCTCGAGTCAAGGCCTCAGAGAGCGCTGCTTTGCGGGATTCAAGAATCTGGGCGGCTTTGCTTAGAATCCGCCCGCGCGCCACAGAGGTCATCGCGCTCCAACCGGGAAAGGCTTTTTCGGCTGCCCCAATGGCTTCAATGGCCTCCCGCTTTTCACTCCGCGGGTATTCGGCGACTGCTTCACGTTTGTCTGCCGGATTGAAATTTTGACAGGTCGAGCCCGACTTAGCCGCGACCCATTCACCGCCAATAAAATTGAAATTCTTTTGCATGAACAAGTTCACCATACCACGGTCTGTTGAGGGGGAAACCCTTTTTTCAGCGATCCAAGCACAGTTCAGCACAGTTCTCCCCATGAACCTCCGGGTATGTTAGTCCCGCCTTGAGGCGGCAGCATCTGCTGGTCGCGACACAGATTTGCGGACGGCAATCGCACCGGCTGAAGCCGGCTGAAGCCCAATGCCTTTCGGTAATTCAAGGCCGTGTGGCAAATGGTTGTCCCGAAGGGGCAACGTGAAAATAGCCCGGCGTTTCAAGATCAGGAAGGAAACATTGGACGCGTTTGGGCGAACCGGAGCGGACGCAAAGCTGGTCAACATCCTTCGCGCGGCTATGAAACCGGCCGATGCAATCGAGATTCGTTGGGAGAGCGATTAGGGCTCGCTTCGATTCTGTTCCTCTTACGGGTGCGATTAAGACTGCCGGGCAGGGAGCGCTGCGCTCCTGCACCCAACTCCTATCGCTTCAGAATCTTCTCACACGAATTTCTTGTATTCCGGCATGGATGCAAGTTTGGCGACCAGTTCCTTGACCTTTTGGGCCTGGCTTTTGTGGGCGATCATCGTTGCGTCGTCGGTCTGCACAACAATCGAATCCCGCAATCCAACGATGGCAATTGGCGTTCGATTCTTCGATCTCGCATCGAAGACAATGTTGCGGGCAGCATCGACATGAATGAAATCGGCCACGGCGCAATTGCCTTCTGCATCAGGCTTAATATGGCGGCCCAACGCTGTCCACGAACCGAGATCATCCCAAGCGAAATTGCCTTCGGCGGCGACGACATTCTGCGCATGCTCGAGCAAGGCATAGTCGATCGAGATTTTCTTGATGTCCGGATATTCCTTGGCGAGGACCTTGTCGAGCCTCGCGGTTCCGGCGACCTTAAACCAGCGTTGACAGGCCGCGGCCATGTCCGGTTGATGCTTCTGTAATCCTTCCGTGATCGTCACAAAGGACCAAATGAACATCCCCGCATTCCATCGGTACTGCCCACTCGTGACATACTCGACTGCCTTGTCGTAGTAAGGTTTTTCGACAAATTTCTCGGCGCGATAAAACGTGGTTTTGTACGGCTTCACCCCATGCGGCGGCGGCAACGGTTCGCCCACATGAATGTAGCCGTAACCTGTCGCCGGCTCCGTCGGCTTGATGCCAATGGTGACGATGGCTTGACCGCGACTCGCCAGATCAAACGAATCGGCAAGGACTTGCTGAAACTTTTTTTCTTCCGGAATGACATGATCCGCCGGCAACACGGCCATCACGCCCGTTGTCGAACGCTGGCCGACAATGGCTGCTCCCAGCGTGACCGCAGCGCACGTGTCGCGTCCGACCGGTTCGGCAATGACGTTTTGCTTCGGGAGCTTCGGCAGTTGTTTGCGAACTTCGGGCGCTTGGACGGCATTGGTAATAATAAGAATGTTCTTCGCGGGGACGAGGGGCGAAACGCGATCGACCGCTTGTTGAAGAAACGAACGTTTGCCCAGCAGCGTGATCAATTGTTTCGGCGTCTTCTCGCGACTAACTGGCCAGAAGCGTTCGCCTCGGCCGCCAGCCATGATGATGACGAAGCGATTCGTACTGTCGGATTTTGTTTTCATTTTGCTTGCCGCTATCGCAACTGCTCCCGAACCGATAGTTCCTGGAGAGTAGCCATCGCCATTGGTCTATTACAGATGAATCTCGACTCCATCCATTGCCTTCCGTTGTGAGGCCTGATGACGAGACGTGCTGAACGTCTTGCTCATCGAGTTTTTTACGCAAGCCGTTGTTCTCCATAGGCGTGAGCGCGTTATGATGCACACTCGTCAATTTTTGCCGCGCGGCAAGAATTGGGTATAAATCCCCAAACCGAACACCGGCGCTAGGAAGGCTGCTCCTTAACCGAGCGCGCCAGCGACTGCACGAAGTTAGTCACTCGTTGAACCAAGTCGGGCTGTTTTCCGTGCTGCGCAATTTGATTCACTATAGCGCTGCCGACCACGATAGCTTCCGCGCTCGCGGCAACGATGCGTGCCTGGTCCGGATTAGAAATGCCAAACCCGACCGCGACCGGCAAATCGGTCTGCTTGCGAATCTTCGCCGTCATGTCGGCGATGTTGGCCGCGACTTTCGTTTGCATCCCAGTAACACCTTCGCGCGAGACATAATAGATGAACCCGGAAGCACGCTTCACAATTAATTCGATTCGGTCATCGGGCGTGGTCGGCGCAACGAGATAAATCACGCACAAGCCCGCCTCGCGCATGAGCGCCTCGTAATTCTCTGATTCTTCGGGCGGCAAATCGAGAACCAATAAGCCGTCCACGCCTGCCGCCGCCGCGTCCTGAATAAAGCGGGCGAATCCATGGCGATGCAGCAGATTGAAATAGACGTAAAGAACGATAGGAATCTGCGAATCCTTTCGGATGGCTTGCACCGTTTGCAGCACTTTGACGGGTGTCGTACCCGACTCGAGTCCGCGTTGCGCCGCGAGTTGATTGACCAATCCATCCGCCAAGGGATCGCTGAAAGGGATTCCAAGCTCGAAAACATCAACACCGATCCGATCGAACGCCAGCGCCAATTGGCGGGTCGCTTCCAGGTCCGGATCTCCCGCTCCGATATAGACAACGAAACCCTTGCTGCGCTCGTTTTTGAGTCGGGCAAATCGCTCGACAATCCGATTCCGCTTCATTCCGAATTTCCGGTTTGGCCTTTAGTTCCAGAGGCAGGGCGCGTCACTATGTGCGCGCCGCAACTGCACTAAGCAGTCTTTTTCCAAAAAACGGCCGCAGGACAGGCGGGACGCGCTGTCCTACCAGGTTCCTTGGCGCAATGCGCGAAAATGTTGCGTGTTTCAATTTAGCGGCCATTCTCTTTGACAAACTGAATGGCGCCGTCGACGAATTCCGCTGGGCTTTGAGCGAAGATTGGACTGTCCGTTTCAATCGCGAGCACGCCATCCCATTTCGCTTTGGTTAATTCCTGAAAGAGACCCTTCAGTTTGGCGTGGCCTTCTCCAATCTTGGTGTCGATGGCAGCATCGTCGCCGGACGTTTTCTCAATTTTCTTGTCCTTCAGATGAATGTCGAACACGCGGCCCTGGTAATCTCGGAACACCTTGCCGGCATCGAATTTGGCTTCCGTGACCCAGCCGGCATCCAGGCAAACGCCGATGCGCAGGTCACGATGTTTGATCAGGTTTCGGACCACGAGCGGATTTCCGTAGAGCGACTTGAGGCCGTGGTTGTGGATGGCAATCTTGATGTCGTACTCTTTAACCAATTCTTCCAAGTTGTCGAAGATTTTGAAATCGTTCGGCTCAACCACGATTAGTTTGATTCCCATGAACTTTGCGAACTCGAAGAGCTTGCGGTTCTCTTCCTTGTTGAGCGACGTGCCGGCGACTCCAAACGTGTAGCAAACCAATCCGTTCTTATCGAGAATCTCCTTCTTCCGTTTGATCTCGTCCTTTGGCCCGTTTGGATTGATGTGTTTGTCGGTCGTTTGCAGATACTTGACCTTGTGGCGAACGGCAAACTCGACGACTTGGTCAAAATCCATGTTGCGGAGCGTCCAGGTTTGGAGGCCGACGGTCAGCGCTTGGTCTTGGGCCTGCGCCATCTCCGGACTGGAAAATCCGGCGGCGGCGGCTATGCTAAGGACAACAACGAATTGTTTTAGGCGTTTCATAAGATTTGGATTGGCCGACAGATTGATTTAGCCGGATAAAGATTGAAAGCACTGATTTCTACAGCGACGAAGCGAACCGAGCGCGTCTTTCTAATCGGGGTCGAACTCAAAACTCGCAGCAAATGGGAGGTCAACGAATCCTTGGACGAACTGGCCGAATTGGCCACGACAGCCGGCGGCGAAGTTATCGGTGATGGCACGCAAAAACTCGAGGCGCCTGTCGCCGGGACCTTTATCGGTTCGGGCAAAGCTCAGGAATTCGCACAGCACTGCCAGCGCGAGAGCGTCGATACTGTCATTTTCGATGACGAATTGTCGCCCGCCCAAAGCCGAAATCTGGAGAAAGTTTTCGATTGCAAGATTCTCGACCGAACAGCGTTGATTCTGGACATATTCGCTCAGCGCGCGCGCACTCGCGAGGGCAAACTTCAGGTTGAGCTGGCGCAACTGCAACACCTCTTGCCTCGATTGACGCGGTATTGGAGCCACTTATCACGGCAGAAAGGCGGCATCGGCATGCGAGGTGAAGGTGAAACACAATTGGAAACAGACCGTCGGCGCGTCCAGGAACGAATCGACAAAATCTCCGAAGAGCTCGAAACCGTGCGGCGTCAACGCACGACCCAAAGACAGGGCCGTCAACGGAACCTCTGGCCGCTCGCTTCAATCGTCGGTTACACAAACGCTGGCAAATCGACGCTCTTGAACAAATTGACGGGCGCTTCGGTTTTGGCTGAAGACATTCTCTTCGCGACACTCGATCCGACGACGCGGCGGCTTCGTCTGCCGACGAACCAGAATGTTTTGCTGTCCGACACGGTGGGATTTATTCGCAAGCTGCCGCACCGATTGGTCGAAGCATTCAAAGCGACCCTCGAGGAAGTCGTCCAAGCTGATTTGCTTTTGCACGTTGTGGACATCAGCCATCCTCAAGCCGAGGAACAGATTTTGGCGGTGAACTCGGTGCTCGAAGAAATTGGCGCAAACGGCAAACCAATCTTGATGATTTTCAACAAAATTGATCGCCTCGGCGCGAGCGACATGTTGGAAAAATACGTTGATCGTTTTCCAGGGGCGGTTGCTGTGTCGGCCGCAACGGGCGATGGAATTCCAGCGTTGCTTGCGCAGTTGAGCAGTTCTCTGCGGCCTTCGCGAGAGTTGGTTGAATTGGCGGTGCCGCACGAAGAATCGGCTGTGATCGCGCGCTTGCATTCAGTGGCCCAAGTTGTCGAGCGACGGTTCGAGGATGGACACGCGCGGCTGAAGGCACGTGTTCCACCGCATCATCTTCGCGAATTTGCGCGGTTCGTGGTGTCGGAATCGTAATTTGCCCCAGAAGCCGCCCGCAGCCGATTGCCTTCAGACGCGGATACTCCCCATGAACCTCCCGGCATGTAGTCCCGCCTTTCGGTAATTCAAAGAGCATTTGTCCCGGAGGGACAGAGCGAAAATAGCCCGGCGTTTCAATTTCAACGCAGGGACGGCGACGAAGAGCACGCAAGTCCCGAAGGGACGGCTGAACCTGATGGGCGGGTTGCGGACGAGTTCAACCGTCCCTTCGGGACGTAGGCTCCGGAGGCTCGGGTTCCGGCGTTGAAACGCCGGGCTATTTTCACCTGTCCTTCCGGGATAACCATTCACCAAAGGGGCTTTGAATTACCGAAAGGCATTAGGCTAAAGCCGGGACTACATGCCACAAGGTCACGTTCATGGGCGCCATGCGCGAAAATGTGTTTCGGAGAAGTCTTTCCACGTAGAGCAAAGTTTCACACTGCCAGTATTCCCCGAAATGGCGGCAAGTGTGGCGATTTCCCCGGAGCACGGACATTCTTGTCCGCAGCAGTCTGAGAATGAGCGATGCGCGTTCGAGACTGGCCAGACATTCGCACGCTGCTGCGGACAAGAATGTCCGCGCTCCGTTTTGGTTTGAAATTCTTGATTCAAAATTTCAGATTATCCGGGCTTGACCACCAACAGCCATAGCCACATCCGAATGAAGGATTTGCCTCATGGCGAACGTCCTCGCGAACGGTTAGTCGAACACGGAGCTGAGAAGCTGCGTAACGCGGAGTTGATCGCGATTCTGCTGCGCACTGGTCTGAAAGGAACGTCCGCCATTGAAATTGCAGATCAGTTGCTCCACAAATTCGGAACGCTCGAACAGTTGGCGCGCGCTTCGCTCGAAGAGCTGCGTCAGACGAAAGGAATCGGTCGCGACAAAGCCATCGCTTTGAAGAGCGCCTTTACCTTGGCTCAGCGGATGGCACAGGAGATCAACCGCGATGCGCCTTTGCTGGATAATCCCGGACGAATCGCTGATTTGTTGCGAGAAGAGAACCGGCTCTACAACGTCGAGCATTTTCAAGTCGTGTTGCTCAACACGCGGCGCAAGCTGATCCGGATCGAACGAATTTCCCAGGGCACCTTGGACACACTCTTGGTTCATCCACGCGAGGTATTCAAGCTCGCCATCGCCGCAAATGCATCGGCGATTATTCTCGTTCACAATCATCCGAGCGGCGATCCCACACCTTCGGAGGCGGACATCAAAGTAACCCGCGATTTGATCCGCGCTGGACAATTGCTAAAGATCGAGGTGGTGGATCACGTTATTCTGGGGCATCGGACCGAGGAGCGCTCGCGGGATTACGTGTCACTGAAGGAGTTAGGTTACTTTTACAGTTAGGGTTGTGAGTAATCCATTAAACAGAGGGCCTCGCGATGAACCGGCGGATCCGACAACCGCGAAGCTTTGGACTGCGGCAGTCCACTGCCGCTTTAGAGCGCAGCACGCGAAAGGGCGCAACGGGTCCGTGTTTAGCGTAGCGCAGACTTTCAGTCTGCTGTATCGCAGCCAATCAGCCGCTCTTCGGCGGCAGAAGAATGCAGTAGCTGACAGTTGCAGCGCCCCTCTCCCTAGCCCTCTCCCCATCCGATGGGGCGAGGGAATCGAGCTTTGGCGGTGGGCGATGCCTGATGGACGAACGTGCCCAGCGCCCAGGTCTTTTCCCTCGCCCCATCGGATGGGGAGAGGGCTAGGGAGAGGGGCAACATTCACCTTGCTACTGGGAAGAATTGCATTCTGCGGATCGTCCGCAAGTTCGAGCGTCCTGGAAACTGCGGACGCTATGCTGATTACAAATCGGCGATACCGCAGACTGAAAGTCTGCGCTACGACGCTGCCGCGTGGACGTATGCTCCGATCGGTTCATCATCTCGCTGCGCTTGCAAAAGAGAGGGGCACCGTCCATTGATCCACCCGACTGCCAGCATTCACCGGAAAGCTCAAGTTGATCCCAGCGGGACGGTAGGCGCTTACGCGGTCATCGATGAACATGTGATTGTCGGACCGAACTGCTGGGTTGGTCCCCACGTGCACCTGACGGGGCACACGACGATTGGCGCCTCGAATCGCTTTCACACTGGCTGTGTGATCGGTGATGCTCCGCAAGACTTGAAGTATAAAGAGAACGAACCGACCTGCTTGCGTATCGGCGATCATAATACGTTTCGCGAGCATGTGACCGTGCATAGATCGAATAAACTGTCTGAGGACACGGTCATCGGTTCGAATAATTACCTGATGGCCAACAGTCATGTAGGCCACAACGGACAGCTTGGGAATCATATTATCCTGGCCAATGGCGCACTGTTAGGCGGGCATGTGGTGGTTCAGGATCGTGCTTTTATTTCGGGAAACTGTCTCGTGCATCAATTCGTGCGGATCGGAACATTGGCCTTAATGCAAGGTGGATCGGGTATCAGCAAAGATTTGCCGCCCTACACGATTGCCCGAGGCCAGAACGGAATCTGCGGTTTGAACACAATCGGTTTGCGCCGGGCCGGTTTAAGGCGAGAGGAGCGGCTGGAGTTGAAACGGCTGTATCATGTTCTGTTCCGCAGTGATACGAATTTGCAGTCCGCTATCGCCGCAGCGCAGTCCGCGTTTCGGAGCGTTTCTGCGAAGGCGCTCATCGCTTTTGTGGCGACGGCGAAACGCGGTTTATGCAGCGACGTCAGCCGGTCCCGTCCTGCACCTGAAGATGAAGATGAATCTGCTGATTCTTGACTGCTCGAAGCTTCGCCAGGAAAATAATTTGGTCGAAACAAAAGAAACTCTTTACTGACTGAAATTCTGGGATAAGATGGGTCCAAGCTAACTTAACCGTAAGACAAGTTACCATGGACCTTCATCATCCGATCTTGCGAGAGTTCCCGGAATATCGTGAAACAATCAAGTCCCTCAAGGCAGGCAACGAACAGTTCCGGAGAATGTTTGAGGAGTATCATACCCTGGATGACGCGATCTACCGAATTGAGGAAGAGATAGATTTCGCGACGGATCAGGAAATTGATGAACTCAAAATGCGCCGCGCTCGGCTCAAAGATCACATTTATCACGCGATCCGCCATCCGCTGCCCGTAACGCCCCCCGTGACACTGTCACGACCGGCGGCCGTTGCGTCGGAATAGCGTTTAGCCATCTGCCCCGTTCCTAGTTCGAGGCACTCCCTCGACAGGAGTCTTACAGTTTTACTTGGGTCCCAACCACTAGCCGCAATCTCGCCAGACAGGACGCGTCCGTTCACTTGTAGCGACGTCTCGTAAAAGCGCCGCATTCTTCGCGCCAAAGCTCGCGGCGCTCTTACGAGACGCCGCTACAGCCAGAAAAGACTCTCCCTGCTCGCCAGAAGCGGCTTCTTCTAAACGGTTGCTTCAGTTCCAAAAGCTTAATTGACCTTCCGTCGGTGCACTTTGTGAATGGCTGCTTGATCGGTACACTTCACCAGCAGTTCATCGACGCAAACATGCGGCGGGCGGCTGGCGACCCAGACTAAAATCTCCGCGAGGTCCTCAGCGGTCAATGGTTCTACCCCCTCATATACCTTCTTGGCGCGGGCCGTGTCTCCTTTGAAGCGGACGACTGAGAATTCAGTTTCAGCCATCCCGGGATCAATCGTGCCGACGCGCACTCCAGTGCCATTCAGTTCAAGCCGCAATGCTCGAGTAATCTGAAGTTCGGCGGCTTTGGCGCCACAGTAAGCGGCGCCGCCTTCGTACGCGACATGACCGGCGACGGAACCAATGTTCAAAATGTAGGAACCGGGATTATTAACCATGAGCGGCAATGCAGCGCGAGTCATTCGCAAGACGCCGAGCACGTTGCTTTGAAACATTGTCTCCCAATCTTCGTCCTTGCCTGTGGCGACCGGGTCTAAACCAAGCGCACCGCCGGCGTTGTTAATTAAAACATCGACCTTATCAGCGTGGCCGCGCACCCATTTGACGAAATCTTCGACGCTCGAAGTCTTGGTGACGTCGAGAGATTGGACATGTGCGGCCGGGGCGCCAGCTTTGCGGGATGCGGCGGCAACTTGTTCGAGCCGGTCGACGCGGCGCGCACCGAGCAGCAACTTAGACTTTTCCGCGCCGAACGCGCACGCGGCCGCCGCGCCGAAGCCGCTGGACGCTCCCGTGATTAAAACCCATTTATTGGCAAGTCGATTGATCATGGCCGATGGTTTACGGGAAAAAATTCGAAATGGCAAAAGAAGAAATGCCTTTCGCTAGCGCAGAGTTTCACCCTCCGTTGGATTTGTTTCGGGTTTCGAGATTCGGATTTCGGATTTGTAAAATTGCGGTCGCGGCCTATCTTGTCGGCCAATGTCGTCAGTTAATGCTCCGTTGGTAATCGCCGGCCGCAAGTTCGGTTCTCGCTTGATCTTGGGCACAGGAAAATTTTCTTCGCCTGAAGCGATGAGGGATGCGTTGGACGCAAGCGGGACGGAAATTGTGACGGTTGCTTTGCGGCGGGCAGCGTTAACCGGAGAGCGGGACCCGTTTGCCAATATTCTCGAATTCATCGACTCGAAGCGGTACTTGGTTTTGCCGAACACGAGCGGCGCCATGACGGCCGAGGAAGCGGCGCGGCTGGCGCGCCTCGCCGCGGCTGCGGGTTTGCCCAAATGGGTGAAACTCGAAATCCATCCAGACCCGCGCTATCTCTTGCCCGATCCCATCGAGACGCTGAAAGCCGCCGAGATGTTGGTGAAGGAAGGGTTTGTTGTTCTGCCCTACATAAACGCGGACCCCGTCTTGGCGAAGCGTTTGCAGGATGCAGGAACGGCCACGGTGATGCCGTTGGGCTCACCGATCGGATCAAATCGCGGTCTCGAAACACGCGACCAACTTCGCATTATAATCGAGCAAGCGGTCGTTCCCGTCGTGGTGGACGCTGGACTAGGCGCTCCGAGTCATGCTGCCGAAGCAATGGAAATGGGGGCAGATGCCGTGTTGGTGAACACAGCGATCGCTGTGGCGGACGACCCAAATCGAATGAGTCTAGCTTTTCGGTTTGCGGTCGATGCTGGCCGAACCGCATTCGAGGTTGGCCTGGGCAGTCCGCGGTTGACGGCGAGTCCGACGAGTCCTTTGACTGCATTTTTGGGCAATAACCAATGAGATGAATGACAATTCTGTCCGCTCAACGTGTCTCACAATTGCTGGAATCGGCCAGACAATTGAAGGTTCTAGTTATTGGCGACGTGATGCTCGATCAATTCATCTGGGGACGTGTCGGGCGAATTTCGCCGGAAGCGCCGGTGCCGGTAGTCGAATTTCAGCGCGAGAGTTTTATGCCGGGCGGCGCGGCGAATGTCGCCCGAAACTTGACCGCGTTTAACATCTCCACCGAATTGCTGGGCGTTGTCGGGCAGGACGAGGCCGCGAAAAATGTGCGCCGGTTACTCTCGGAAGCGAAGGTAGGCTGCGAAGGATTGCTCTCTCACGGTGGCAGGCTGACGAGCATCAAGACTCGCATTATCGCGCATCAACAGCAGGTCGTTCGCGTTGATCGCGAAACGGGAATTGACTTGGATGATCGATCTACTCGGCGGCTCTTGGGTCTCGTTGAGGAAAGGCTTGCTAATTGCGCGGGGGTCATTGTCGGCGACTACGGCAAGGGGGTCGTGACCCAACCACTGTTGGAGCAACTGAAATTGTGGTGCCGTCAGCGTGGCATCTGGCTCAGCCTCGACCCAAAACCGATTCACAGGCTCGATTTGAGCAACTTGTCTTTGGTAACACCAAATCGTAAGGAGGCCTTCGAGTTAGCTGGCGTACAGGACAGCGGCAGCGCAGTCGATCCATTGGCAAATCCTGAACTCATGCAGGTGAGCGATCGTTTATTGAACCGGCTTAATCCGGCTCTGCTGCTCATCACGCTCGGTGACCACGGAATGCTGCTGTGCCACCGAGGACAGAAGCCGTTTCATATTCCAACCGTTGCGCAGGAAGTATTCGATGTTTCCGGCGCGGGCGACACCGTGATCGCCACGTTTACGATGGCCATTGCGGCTGGCGCTTCTCCCATCGAGGCGGCCATCTTTTCGAATCATGCCGCGGGTGTCGTGGTAGGCAAAATCGGCACAGCCACCGTGAGCCCGTCCGAACTTCTCGCGAGCTTCAAACGCAAGGCATGAAGCGCGCCGTCTTCCTCGACCGCGATGGGACGCTCATCGAGGAAAAGGGTTATCTGCATCGACCCGAGGAGGTTGTTATCTTTCCCGGTGTTGGACCAGCTTTGAAGGGACTTCAGGACGCCGGGTTTCTGCTGTTCATGGTTACGAATCAATCCGGAATCGGGCGCGGCTACTTCACGCTTTCACAAGTTGAATGCGTTCATCAATTCCTGATTGCCCAACTGGCTCGCGATGGAGTGCGTTTCGAGAAAATATACATTGCGGCCGAGCATCCCGATCAGCCGAGCCGCGGACGCAAACCGTCGCCAGCCTTCCTGTTCGATGCTCGGGATGAATTTGGCGTCGAGCTCGGCGAAAGTTATATGGTGGGCGACAAATTGATCGATTTGCAATGCGGATGGAATGCTGGGGTGAAGAAATCAATATTGGTGCGAACCGGGTACGGCGGCGAGGCCGCCTCAAGCCAGACAGCGGCTCTCAGCGACGCCATTGTCGTGGACGATTTGCCAGCAGCATGCCGTTGGATCGTCAACGCTTGCGCCGGCGAGTAAACGACGGCACTTGTCGCACTTGTACTTCTCTTGTCGCCTTGCCGGTCACAAAGAATTAAGGTAATTACTTTCAGTATGAACGTAGTCACCCTCAAGGCCCATTATGATGGCGAGAAAATCTGCTTGGATGAACCCCTAGACATTGCCCCAAACACGCCGCTGGTCATCGCCATCTTTAGAGGTGAGGGTGAAACCGAAGAACGGGCCGATTGGATTGCTTTGGCGAAAAAGGGCCTGGCGCGGGCGTATGGCGACGATGAACCAGATTACCCGAGCGACCTAGTGCAGGAGAAACCAGTAGAATGAAGGAAGGCGACGTTGTCCTTGCGCCGTTCCCCCAAGCCGATGGAGAAGCAAAAAACCGTCCGGCAGTTGTTCTCCGAGAGGTTCCTCCGTTCGGGGACCTAATTGTATGCGGCGTTAGCAGCCAGGTACGGCAGCGTGTCGCGGATTTTGATGAATTGATTTCACCTGGTGATCCCGATTTCCATACTAGCAGACTGCGGTCTGCGTCGCTCATACGCCTAGGTTTTCTCGTCACATTGCCTCGATCAGAATTCCTAGGCCGAATCGGTTGTATTTCTACGGACCGGCATGCGCGTTTGTTGAAACGCCTCGGAAATTTCGTTAGCAGCGCTCGCGTTCCTCGCAGAAAGATCGTCGGCATTATACCCGCCCGTTACGCCTCAACTCGTTTTCCCGGCAAACCATTGGCTCTGATCGGCGGCAAGCCGTTGATCCAACGCGTCGTCGAGCAATGCCAAAAGGCAAAGTCATTGCGCGAAGTGATCGTTGCGACCGACGACCAACGCATCCGCCAAATCGCCGAAAAGTTCTGTCGCGTGGAAATGACTCGGAGCGATCATCCGAGCGGATCGGATCGCATCGCGGAAGTTGTGGCGCGCTGCGATTGTGATGCGGTTGTCAATATTCAAGGGGACGAACCGTTGATCGATCCGGCGGTGATTGATGCGGTGGCCAACGCATTGGCAAACGGCGAAATGTCCACCGCGGCAACGCCGATCAAAGAGATCAGGGAGTACGACAATCCCAACATTGTAAAAGTCGTTGTCAATTTCGCGGGACACGCACTATATTTTTCACGGCGCGCGATACCATTCGTGCGAGATGCCGCCAGTGGTTCCCCAGCGGAACAGTTGGCGGCGTTTCCTTTTTTGAAGCACTTGGGGATTTATGGCTATCGACGCGAGACGCTATTGCGTTTGGTGAAGTTTCCGCTCTCGCCGCTCGAAATCGCCGAGCGCCTCGAACAGTTGCGCGCGCTCGAGAACGGAATTCAGATTGCGGTGGTGAAGGTGGATTACGACAGCGTCGGCGTGGATGTGCCTGAGGATGTGGCGCGGGTGGAGAAGATATTAAATGGTTAAATAGTTAAATCGTTGCATGGTTGAATAGGTGGAATCGTTAAATGAGTCTGCTGATCGGCAGACAAGCGATGGATCGATTTGCCGATGTAACCATGCAACCATTTAGCTATGTAACCCATTTAACTTTACTCCCATGAAATACATTTTTGTTACGGGCGGGGTGGTGAGTTCGCTGGGCAAGGGGCTCACGGCGGCGGCGCTCGGCACGTTGTTGGAGAACCGCGGGCTCAAGATTACGCTCCAGAAGTTTGATCCTTATCTCAATGTCGATCCGGGCACGATGAGTCCCTATCAGCATGGCGAAGTTTATGTGCTCAACGACGGCGCCGAGACTGATCTGGATTTGGGTCATTACGAGCGTTTCACCAGCACCAAACTGACGCGCTACAATAACCTCACGAGCGGCCAGGTTTATCAGACGGTTCTCGACAAGGAACGGCGTGGCGATTACCTCGGCAAAACCGTCCAGGTCATTCCGCACGTCACCGACGAAATCCAAAATCGCATTTTGCAAATTACCGAGCAGAGCAAGGCGGATGTGCTCATCACGGAAATAGGCGGAACCACGGGCGACATTGAAGGGCTTCCCTTTCTGGAGGCGATCCGCGAATTTGCGCTCGATGTCGGGTACAACAACGCCGTGTTTCTGCATGTCACGTATGTGCCTTTCATCAAGGCCGCCGGCGAGCTGAAGACGAAACCGACGCAGCAATCGGTGGCCAAACTGCGCGAAATCGGCATCGCCCCGCATATTCTTGTCTGCCGTTGCGAACAACCGTTGAACAAGGAGCTGCGCCAGAAGATTTCGATGTTCTGCAACGTCCCGTACGAAGCGGTGATCGAAGAAAAGGACGTTGAGCATTCGATTTATGAAGTGCCGCTCATGCTGCAACGAGAGCGGCTCGATGACCTAATCTGTCGCCTGCTTCGCTTGGATGCGCCGGCCGCAAACATGTCGCATTGGCAGGACATCATTCGGAAGATAGTGGCCCCGCAGCACCGTGTGCGCATCGGAGTGGTTGGCAAATACATTGAATTGAATGACGCCTATAAATCGGTCTATGAAGCCGTCAATCACGGCGGCATCGCCAACGACTGCGGCGTCGAGATCGAGAAAATTGATGCCGAGGAAATTGAAAAGTACGGACCCGAGAAAACGCTCAAAGGTTTGGGAGGGATTTTGGTTCCCGGCGGTTTTGGCGAACGCGGCATTGAAGGAAAGATTCAGGCTGCTCAATTTGCACGCGAGCGGAAGATTCCTTATCTCGGCCTTTGTCTCGGTATGCAGATCGCCACGATTGAATTCGCGCGGCATGTCCTCAAGCTGTCGGGCGCGCACTCGACGGAATTCGATCCGAACACGCCGCATCCGGTGATTGCGTTGCTGGACGAGCAAAAGAGGGTGACGCAAAAGGGCGGCACAATGCGGTTGGGGGCGCAGCCATGTCAGCTGACCGTCGGGTCGAAAGCCGCGCATCTTTACGGCGCGTTTGTCGTGCAAGAGCGCCACCGGCATCGATACGAATATAATAATGCCTATCGATCTCAGTTCGAAGAGGCGGGGTTTTGTTTCAGCGGAACGTCGCCCGATGGAAAACTGGTCGAAGTCATCGAACTGAAGGATCATCCCTTCTTTATCGCCAGTCAGTTTCATCCTGAATTTCAAAGCAAGCCCAACGCGCCGCACCCGTTGTTTCGAGGCTTTATTGCCGCAACCCACGCGCACATTCACCATCGGCCGCTGTAGCTTCCGCGAAACTCTCGGATTCATTGAACAGAAGATCGCAAGGATCGCGAAGCAGTGATTACTCAGTTGAAGGATCCCCTCCCCCGTCGGCCCCATCCGATGGGGAGGGTTAGGGAAGGGAACTAGAATGACCTACGTGGACAGTATCCAGTTTCTTTACGAGCTGCGGATGTTTGGCGCAAAGCTGGGTCTCGAGAACACGTTCAAGCTAGCCGCTCTGGCGGGAAATCCGCAGGACCGATTGCGGTTCATTCACGTCGCCGGCACGAATGGCAAAGGTTCCACCTGTGCTATGCTGGAGAGCATCTATCGGGCAGCGGGTTATAAGGCCGGGCTTTACACATCCCCGCACTTGGTCGCATTTGGCGAACGGATTCAAGTGGATCGACAGTTGATCGCGGAAGCCGACGTTGTGCGGCTGGCCGAAGAAATGCAGCGATTCCTCTCCGAGTTTTCCAGCGCATCGCATCCCACGTTTTTCGAGGTCGTCACCGTGATGGCGCTCCGTTATTTCGCCGAACGGCAATGTGATCTCGTGATTTGGGAGACGGGGATGGGCGGACGCCTCGATGCCACGAATATCGTTCGTCCGCTGGCGAGCGTTATCACCAATATTCAGTTCGATCACGAGAAGTGGTTGGGCGAAACATTGTCGAAGATCGCTGTTGAAAAGGGGGGCATCATCAAACCGGGCGTGCCAGTGCTCACCTCCGAAACGAAACCTGAACCGCTGGCGGTGCTGCGAAAAATTGCGGACGAGAATCAATCGCCGTTTATCCAAGTGTCGATCTCTCATTCGATCTCCGAGCTTGAAGAAAGTGCTGAGCTTCCTTTGCTGGGCGATCATCAACGAGTGAATGCGGCTCTCGCTGTGGCCACCGTCCGGGAGCTGTCGAACATTGTGCCGGTCAGTCCAGCAGCAATCCAAACGGGCTTGGCGCAAGTCCATTGGCCGGGCCGGTTGCAAATTCTTCGGCCGGGACCGGGCCGAGCGATTGTTTTGGACAGCGCGCACAACCCTGCCGGCGCGGAGGTTCTTCGGGCCGCGTTGCAGAAATACTTTCCCGGCGCTTTGGTGACATTGGTCTTCGGAGTGTTGCGCGACAAAGACTGGTCCGCAATGTGCCAAATCCTTGTGCCGCTGGCCGGACGCGTTTGTTTAGCCCCTGTTGGGAGTGACCGAACAGCTGACCCGCAGGTGCTGCGCGAGGTTTGCCTGACCCTGAATCCCTACGCGGAGGTCTTGGCTTGCGCTTCGCTGTCCGATGCCCTGACGCGCGTCGCTAACGATCCGGTCGTCGTTATAACCGGTTCAGTCCACTTCGTCGGGGAAGCAATGGAGGCGCTGAATATCTCGCCAGCGCCACGACAAAATGAACGGGCGCTAAACGAATGGATCACCACGGCCCGCTAAATCGAAACAGACAACCTTGGGACACTGCTACAGGAGCGCGGATGCCCACATCCGCGACATAACCGGTGCAACGAACTGCGCGGATGTGGGCATCCGCGCTCCGATGACCGCACGAGAGACTGTCCCAATCCCACTTGTTTTGATTTAGCGTTCGAGTTGACAGCCCGGTTATGGTTGAGCTTATGAAAATGGATAGCCCGCGGTCCCGCCCAATGCGAAAGCCCAACCTGATTCTTTTTTCATCTTTGCTGACTGGAATTCTTGCGCCGTTGTTGACGGCTACAGCGGCGAGTTTGACTTACCCGAAAAGCAAAAAGGCGGATCAAAAAGACAATTATCATGGGACTTGGGTGGCCGATCCATACCGCTGGCTGGAGAATTCCGATTCGTCAGAGACTAAAGAATGGATCGAAGCGCAGAATAAGGTCACCTTTGGTTACCTGTCCAAGATTCCCGGGCGCGATCAAATCAAGCAACGGCTGACGCGGCTTTGGAATTACGAGCGTTATGGCGTACCCTTCAAAGAAGGGGGCCGCTATTTCATTGCGAAGAATGACGGCCTGCAAAATCAGAGCGTTCTCTACACGATGGAATCGCTCGACGCGCCGCTTCGCCTTTTGCTCGACCCGAACAAGCTTTCCCCGGATGGCACCGTTGCTCTAACGACCTATGCCATCAGCGATGACGGTAATCTAATGGCGTACGGACTCTCAACTTCCGGTTCCGACTGGCAGGAATGGCGTGTGCGCGACGTGCGCACGGCGGAGGATTTGCAGGACCGGTTGCAATGGGTCAAATTTTCGGGCGCTTCCTGGAGCCGGGATGGCAAAGGTTTTTTCTATAGCCGCTACGACGAACCGGCCAACGGCAACAAGCTCCAAAGCGTTAATTATTTTCAGAAGCTCTACTTCCATCGCATTGGAACGCCTCAAACGGAAGACGAGTTGATTTACCATCGGCCCGACCGGAAGGAATGGGGTTTTCGCGGCGAGGTCAGCAAGGACGGGCAGTATCTCGTCATCCGGGTCTGGCAAGGCACAGATCGGAGGGACCGCATCTTCTATAAAGATTTGAAATCGGCCGGGGCAGCCGTGGTTGAGCTGCTGAATGATTTCGATGCCGCGTACGATTTTATCGGCAACGACGGCCCAGTCTTCTGGTTTCACACAGACCTTAATGCCGCGCGCGGCCGCGTTATTGCCATCGACACCACTAAGCCGGAGCGGTCCAATTGGAAGGAAATCATTCCTGAAGCTCAAGAAAAGTTGAGCAACGTTAGCGTCATCAACAACCAGTTTATCGCCTCGTATCTCAAGGACGCACGAAGTTTAGTCAAAATCTTTCAGCTGGGCGGGGCAATGACCCAGGCAGTGGATTTGCCAGGCATTGGAACCGCTTCCGGGTTCCGTGGAAAGCGCGCTGACAACGAAACCTTTTATTCGTTCACAAGCTTCACCAGCCCGGGAGCGATCTACCGGTTTGATTTCAAAAGCGCCGGCAGCACGATTTTCCGCCAGCCGAACGTGGATTTCAATCCGGCGGATTACGAAACGAAACAAATTTTTTATTCGAGCAAGGATGGAACTCGCGTGCCGATGTTTATCACGCACAAGAAAGGCGTGAAGCTCGATGGCGCAAATCCAACCTACTTGTTCGGCTACGGGGGATTTAACATCAGTCTGACGCCGAGTTTTTCGGTCGCGAACTTGGTTTGGATGGAGATGGGAGGCGTTTTCGCATTGCCCAACTTGCGCGGCGGGAGCGAGTACGGAAAAGAATGGCATGAGGGCGGCATGAAACTGAAAAAACAGAATGTCTTCGATGATTTCATTTCCGCAGCTGAGTGGTTGATTGCAAACAAATACACGCGCTCGGACAAGCTCGTTATTGGCGGCGGGAGCAACGGAGGCTTATTGGTTGGCGCTTGCATGACGCAGCGTCCCGAATTGTTCGGCGCCGCGCTGCCGGCTGTCGGCGTGATGGACATGTTGCGATTTCACAAGTTCACCATTGGCTGGGCCTGGACGTCGGACTACGGTTCCGCAGACAACGCGGAAGAGTTCAAGGCACTGCATGCGTACTCGCCGCTTCATAATCTGAAATCAGGCGCACGCTATCCCGCCACCCTGGTCACGACAGCTGATCATGACGACCGGGTCGTCCCGGCGCATAGCTTCAAATTTGCCGCGGCCTTACAGGAAGCGCATCAGGGAGATGCTCCGGTGATGATTCGAATTGAAACCAAGGCGGGACACGGCGCCGGCAAACCGACCACGAAGCAGATTGAAGAAGCCGCTGACCGATGGGCCTTCGTAGTGCGGGCCTTGAACATATCTGCCGTTGCCGGCGCAGCGTCGAAAACATCGAGCAACGGTCATTGAAACCGCCGAACGCTCCTTCTCCGTTTCTCGAAATAACTTCCGTAAGAGTGCGTAACCTCTTGTGCTGCGAACGCCGGCTTCAAGCCCGCATTCGCCCCGCGACTCCTGGTGGCCGCGCAATTTTTTCGAGAGTTCTCTTAACTGACTCTAAAAGCGCAAGGCCCTTCTCAGATTGATGATTTGAGAAGAGATCCTCGACCTGCCGCAAAGACTCGTCTATGGCTCCGAGGACCTTGTTATCCTTATCACGTTTCATTAGTGCGGCTTGCATCAGCATTGAAGCGCCTGTGATGACGAGATTGATCGCCCGGAGTTCCAAGACCTCGAGAGATGGCTTGATCAGAAACTTGTGCGCGTTCCAGGCATAACTGACCACGTTAGCCTTCGTATCTATGGCTAGACGAGTGATTGCTTTCGGTTGTGGCAGCGTTTGGCGGATGTACTGTGCCAATTCTTCAAGCTGTTGCATAAGTGCAGGACCCTATCATGAAGTAATGCTTTCCACTACCTTAATAAAATCTCAGGCATTCCCTGACATTCCATGACGTGGGAAGCCGGCAACCGCTATAAAGCCGCTCCTTTAGTCTTACTATGAATCGTAATCCTAATCTCTAGCCACAAGGTTCTTGGGGCGCCTCCAGGCAAATGTTGCGCGCATTGGGACCATGAACCTGGTGCATAAAGCCCCTTTCCCTAACCCTCGCCCCATCGGATGGGGCGAGGGTTAGGGAAAGGGGCTGCTTTTTGCCCTCGCCAGCCACAGTTCACAAGCAGGTTCATGGGGAGATTAAGAGTAAGAAGCATTTCGTAATGCCTTGCCGAAGGGCGGTGGCGCGTCCACCCCTTGAACCAAAGGCGAAGTGTCAACGCTGCGCGATTTTATTCGAGACGTCTCAGCCGGTAGAACCGCCTTAGCCAATGAGTTGTATTCGCATCTGTGAATGGCGTCGCAGCGCTGTCGCTGTTAATCGTCTCTAAAGAGATCCAATCGACAAGATTTGTCGAGGCCTCGACCGAAATCGTTTTGCCGGCGGGCGCTTTTACGATGAGTCGCGTCTGGCCGTTGCCCAACCGGTTGATCGACTCGATAGCCAGGTTGGACGCATGATTATTCGGCGAGGAAACCCAAATTGTTGCCTCGCCGATGCCGCTGTAAATTTGGCCGTCCCAAGCTCGATAAGTGAACGTGTCTTCTCCGGAAAATCCTGGTTTCGGTGAATAGATAAAATTCGTGCCCATGCCAGCAAGACGCCCGTTCCGCGGCCCTTTCAAGATAACAGTCTGCAATCTATCGCCGTCGAGGTCGCTCAGTGCGAGCGTTATTGGCGACGGCTGATTCATCGGCACTGTGACGGATTGTTCTTTCGGTTCGGGCGCGTGGTTAGGGTATTTGACGGTGATCGTTGTGGTTGCGATGCGACTGGAAAGTTCGCCATCGTGGACTTTGAACGTAAAGCGATCTGACCCCAGGTAATTGGCGTTTGGTGTGTAAGTAAGATGAGGTGCTTGGCCGGTCAACTTTCCATTGAGCGGGTCGGCCACTATCTCGAAAGTTAACGGGTCACCCTCTCCGTCGGCCGACTGAAGCACGAGGTTGGTCGCCGTATTGACCACCGTGATCAGGAATGAATCCATCGCGACGGGCGCGGTGTTAAGATCGGTCACCTGAATACTAACAAGACCGGCGTCGTTGGTTGACTTGCCGTCGGATACTTGGAATCGAAATTCATCGGAACCGAGAAATCCAGGCTGTGGCTGATAAGTGACATTTGGGCCGGCACTGATGACGGATCCGTGGGCGGGCAGCGTGTGGATTTGGAACGTTAAGACGTCATCGTCCAGGTCTTTGGCCGTCAATTTAATTCGTAACGGTTGTCCTGCCTTCGCAGACAGCGACTGACTTCCCGGCGCCGGACGATTATTTGCATCCACAACATTGAATGTGACGGTTGCGGGCGCACTGTTGGTATGTCCGTCATGCGCTTGATAGGTAAAGCTGTCTGTGCCAACAAAGTCCTTTTCCGGATAGTACTCGGCGACGGTGGGGAACGCCAGGAGGACGCCATGTTCGGGGCCTTTGAGAACCTTGAAGGCCAGTTTTTCTTCTTCGACATCTTGAGCGAGAAACTCGAGGTTGACGTAAGAACGTTTGTTGAGTGAGAACGCCTGGTCTTTCGCAATGGGAGGATCATTCACCGGCTTGACCATAACGGTCACGGTATTCGTGCCGATGGTGTTGTCCGGATCGCGAATTGTGTAGGAAAAAGCTTCCAGCCCAGCGAAGTTAGGCTTGGGTGAATAAAGCAGCTTGCCGTCGGGTTGCGCGGTAACGCTTCCCTCGGCGGGTTGAGAAAAATCCGCGAGCATGAATGTGTCGCCGTCGACATCCTTGTCGTTAATCAACGGGTTTATAACGAGCGGCGTATCTTCGATGGTAATGACGCTATCCGGCGCAGCGATTGGGCGGTCGTTGACCGGCCGAACGCCGACGCGAATGATCCCAATGGCAGACCGGCCTTGCGCGTCGCTCGCTGAATAAGTAAAGCGATCCGTTCCGTTGAACTGTGGTTTGGGCATATAACTCAACCGCCCGGGAGTCGTCTGTTTGACTATGCCAAAGCGGGGCCGGCTCACGGCGGCAATGCTGAGCGCGTTAACTCCAGACGTTTCATCGTTGGCAAGTGGGTCAAACTCGATCGGCGTATCTTCGTGCGTCTGGAACAGGTCATCGCGAACGATGGGCGGATTGTAATTCGCACGCACTTCGAACGTGACAGTGCCCGAGCTGCTAAGCCCGCCAGAATCCGTCGCGATGAACTGAACGATTTCGCGACCGGTCCAGCTTGGACTCGGCGGGGTGAATGTTGCGACGCGATTGACGTCAATGGCCACTTTCAGCGCCGTCGCACCGATGACCGTCCAAGAAATCTGCTCCGGTTCGTCGTCGGGGTCTTCGATGTGTTGGTCCAATTCGATGGCAACGAAACTCGTTCCAGGACGAATCGTTTGATCTGGCAATGATGAGATGACCGGCGGCTGGTTGATGTGCAGAGGCGCGACGTATGAACCAGTATGCTGAGGACTGCCTTGAAAGGTAGGCCATGGCATCCGGTCTGACCTGTAAGGAACGTTCAATTCCCAAACGTAGATACTGCTTCTGTTTTTGCGAGCGGTCGGCTCTCCCAACGGCGCATAAGCGCGGTCCTGGATTGACGCAGCGACGATGTCGAGTTTGCCGTTGGCATCGATGTCAGCGAGCGTGATGGGCGCGGCTTTGAGCCACGATTTGCCGGCCGAGCCTTCCATGACCAGCGAGTCAAGCGCGTCTTTGCTGTTCAAGTCGATAGGTTGTCCATCAAAACGCCATCCCTTAATCCCGCCGACGGTCGAGAGGTTGCCGGACGTTGCCGTCAAAAACCAATACCCGGGCGAAGCGAGCAAAACGTCCGGCTTTCCATCGGTATTAACGTCGCCGATGACGCTGCTCGATTTAATGTAAGAATTGTCGATTGGACCGACGGGCCATCCCTGCACATTGAAGCCGTGGTGATGGACCAGATGCAGCTTTTGCGATTCTGAACTTGGGATGCTGATTTCGAGATCGCCATCTTGATCGAAATCGGCCAGGGCCGGTGCGGCGGAAAACGATTGGTCCAGCAAGACCGGCCAGCCGTGCGACAATTGGCCATCATGATTGAAAACATAAAGCCCACCGGGAAACGCGCCTTGATACCGATAAGCACCGATCACGATTTCGTTTCGCCCATCGCGGTCCAGGTCGCCGATCACGGGTGAGGAGAGCAGCGTGCCTTCTGTGCTGGCAATCCAAAGCGGCGCGGACGGTCGATTCTGTTTGTAGGCGACGATTTCGTTGCAACCGGAAACCACGACAATTTCCAAATCCGCTTCCGAATCCAAATTGCCGACGGCTGGGAACATCTTCGGCGCGTCGATAGTTCTGGCGCAGGCGAGAAGCTCCCAGCTCCGGCGGACGCTCCCATCTCTGCTGACGACCATAAGGCGCCGCCAATCCGCGCCGTGTCGTTGGATAGGATTCTGCGCGTAGGCAACGAGTTCTTTGAAGCCATCTCCGTCCAGATCGGCCAGGACCTTCCCCAGGTTGGTTGCTTCCAAGCGAATCGGCCACGCGCCCGGAAGCGCGCCTCCATCGTGCGTGAATGCGAAGAGTTCGCCTTGGTCGCCCACATCCACGAAAATTTCCTGGAAACCATCGTTATCGACATCACCAACGACTGGGATGTCGGCGTATGGCGCACCGGCCGCGAGCTCTTTGGACCAACGCAGCGTGCCGTCGTGATTATAGACGAGCAGCCGGGCTTTCTTTCCGTCGGTATTGCCATGATCGACCAGAAGCAGTTCCTCATAACCGTCGCGATTGAGATCGGCGACTTTGATGTCTCTCCAATTTTCGGGCGGATACTCGCCAATGATTGGAATGTACTGCGGCCAGCCGGGTTTCAACCGGCCATCAAGGAAAACCATGTGGACGATCTGTTCGCCCACCACTTGGCCGTCAACGCGGGCCGTCAGTTTCAACGAATAGAATTCATTCGTTTGCGCCAGGCGCGTGTCCCAGGTCGCGAGAGTCGAATCCAAAACTTCGCCCCGTCCGCCGTTGCGAAGAGTGATCCCATCGCGCAGCCAAACGCTCGGTCTCCAGCCGAGGCCAAATTCGATCGAGAACGTGCGATTCGGGCCAAAGATCGTTCCGCGAATTTCGATCGTTTCTCCGGCTCGCAAGAGATCATTGTTCATTGGAAAGCTGACGTTCACGTTGCGCACTTCGACAAGCGCACGATCAATGGCTGGAGTTCCCATTGTGCTGTGGGCGACGAGCCGAATCGAGTATGTGCCGTCATCAAGAGCAGCCGTGGAAAAACTCAACCCCTCGTCGGCGAGGGGTTGGGCCGACGTGTGCAATCGAATCCAATTCGTTGGATGGGCGCCTTTCCCGTATTCCAACGCGCAACCCGCGAAGTTATTCCCGTGCGCCGTGCCAATGACTTTGCCGTTGCCGCTCAAAACAGTTGGAACGATTAGCTTCGCGACGGGCAACGGCGCGTTCACCAAGAGGGCGCGGTATGCATTGATGCGCCCCGTCCCGAGCGGTTTGTCGGGCGTAATCGAGTCGCTCGTGTTCCGAATAATGTTTTCAATCTCGTGATTGGCAAATTGAGCGTATCGCGCTTTGATCAAAGCGGCTAAACCGGCGGCATAGGGCGCGGCCATCGACGTTCCGCTGATGAACCCAAACTGGTTGTTTGGAATTGTTGAGTAAATGTTCTCACCCGGCGCGGCTACATCCACATAAGCGCCGTAGTTGGAAAAGGGTGATCGTTGGTCTGTCGGGTCCGTCGCGCCGACCGCCAGGACGTGCGGATAAGCGGCGGGATAGAAAGGCAGATCGGTCTTTTCATTGCCCGCCGCGGCGACAACAAGGATTCCAGCTTGGTGCGCTTCGGCAATGATCTCTTCCAAGGCTCGGCTGCGATCAAATCCTCCCCAGCTCGCGTTGATAATTTGCGCGCCGTTCTCGATGGCATAACGAACAGCTTCGACAACTTGAATAACATCGGCATTGCCGGTTTCGTCAAACGCTTTCAACGCCATGAGGCCCACCTCCCAACAGACGCCCGCGATGCCGCGCTGATTGTTGCCAGCCGCGCCAATAATCCCGGAGACGTGAGTGCCGTGGCTGTTGTCGTCCATAGGGTCGCTGTCACCACTCACAAAATCGTAGCCATGAACATCGTCAACGTAACCGTTTCGGTCGTCGTCCAGGCCGTTCCCAGCTATCTCGCGTGGATTGGTCCAAATGTTGGGCTGCAAGTCCGGATGAAAATAATCCACTCCCGTGTCAAGGATCGCGACCGTGACGCGTTTGTCGCCCGTCGCGAGCGACCAGGCTTCGACCGCGTGAATGTCTGCGCGATTAGTTCCGGCGGTTTCGGTTGTGTTGCGCAATCCCCAAGCTTTGTCCAAGTCGAAATCGTCCGGGACGCTCTGTTTCGGATTCGCCTGGGCAATGCGATAGCGGAAATTCGGCTCGGCGTATTCGACGTCCGGATTTATCTGCATCCGCCTGATTGCGGAATCCAAATCAAGGCCGGCCGCAGTTTTAACCACCGCCAATTGATCGAAAATAGACGGTCCGTTCGCTTCTTTGGCTGGGCGGGTTGCGTCGCGCCGAACGACCGATGGCCTTGAAAAGAACCTTACTTCCTCCCCTACGGAACGTAGAGAGTTCCTTTGTTTGTCGCGGTGGATCGGCGCTTTGAACTTCACCACGATCTGATTTGGCGGGCTTGATCGGTTTGAATCGGAACTCGGCACTTCGACCACGCGCTTCGTGTTGGGAAAACCAGTGATTGCCCAACTGACGATCAGAAAGAGAATAACAGGGGTGAGGGGCAAACGATTTTCTTCAACAGCAAACAGATGATACTTCCGGCGGCGCACGTACAGTTAATTCCGTTAACGGAACGTAAAGATATTTCGTCTCAGGACGGACTTTGCGCAAGCGTTAAGTCGCGCAAGCGCGAGGGCGCTGGCGGCGCCGATTCGTAGGACAGCGCGTCTCGCCGGTCTCACTGCCATTGGCTCAACAAAGGTCTCGCCTGGAGTAGCGTGCGGTCCGCGGCCATTCGTCAAGCATTGCGAAATCACTCTTACTCTCCAAAGTCAGGCTTAACCGTTTAGCGTAGCGCAGACTGCTCAGTCTGCCGTTTCGTCGATTGCCAATCGGCAGAATTTCGCACGCGTCCGACCGATTCGCCGCCCAGGCCGCTGCGCAGGATGGCATCCTGCGAAACAGCAGACTGGGGCAGTCTGCGCTACTCGATAGACACCGGAGGTGGACACTCGTCCACACGATCGCGTTATGGGCTCCAAGAAAGGCGAGACGCCTGTTCCTACTCTTTAGACTTATCCAAGGTAGGTATTCTCCCTATCCTTGGCCAGGAAGCTGCTTTTCACGACGCGCAGCGATGTGATGTGAAATATGACAAAGATGATCAATAGAAGGGTTGCTCTTGAGATTTGCTTTACGCGTCGGGCCAACGGCACCTAAGTCGTTCCAATCCTCGAATTTCGCGAGGGACTGGATCTATCCGATTATACACCTGACAATGACTCATCTTCGCACACTGTTGCGTGCAGCAAAAGCTTCTTGGTGGGCGATGTCGCGAATTTGTCCGGCGGTTCTCATTCTTTGGGTAGCTCCACTAAATTTTGCTCAGTCATTGGATACTTTGCAGCTCGATGGCCCCCAACTTCAGTCGTTATCCTCCGAGGCGAGCCCAAGCGACGCTGCGGCGAAACGTATCCGCACCACCTCAGTCAACACGCGCTTGTTCTTTGGGCCAGAGGCAAAGCGAGATTGGACGGGCGCTAAACTCGCGTTGAGCCTGTTCCCCGACGTGCAAGTGACCGGGGTTATTGTTCGGACCGAGTCGCTCGGACCAGACCGCTGGGTCGGTTACGGACACGTTGAAGGCGAATCCAACAGCCAATGGACGCTCGCGGTCGAAGGTGACACGATAGCAGCGACGGTATCGATGCCTCGGCGCGGCACGTATCGCATCCTGTCTGCGGGCCACCAACGGTACAGCGTCAGCGAGATTGATCCGTCGCGCGCCGGCGTTTGCGGCGTTGATCGACTGAACGCCGAGCAATTCGTTCCGGTGATCAAACATCCGCTCCTGGTGTACAGGAAATCGGAGATACCCTCGACGATCCCCGCATCGGCGGCGGCCACAACGAACCTAGTCACGATCCTCGATGTCATGGTCGTTTACACGGGCGAAGCGCGCGCCGGCGCCGGCAGCACTGCATCGATGAACACGTTGATCGATCTCGCGGTCGCCGAGGCAAATACAGTCTATCAGAACAGCGAAGCAAACATACGCCTGCGCTTGGTTCATCGGAGTGAGATTGACTACACCGAGTTTCCCAGCCTCTCGACCAACTTGACTCGTCTCCAACTGCGCGACGACGGTTTCATGGATGAAGTGCACGGCCTTCGGGAGACGAATCGCGCCGATGTGGTTTGTCTGATCACAGAGCATGCTGACGAGGGCATCTCAGGTTTGGCCTTTACGATGACCGAGCCTTCGAGCTTCTTTCAACCTCTGGCCTTCAGTGTTGTCAAGCGCGCCAGTGCCGTCGGAACCTACATCTTCTGCCATGAAATCAGCCATAATCTGGGCTGCCAGCACGATCGTGAAAATGCTCTCAATGCCGACGGCACGGTGAAACCGGGCGCGTTTCCGTACTCTCACGGCCATCGCTTTGTGGCCAACCGAATGACGTATCGCGATGTGATGAGTTATGCGCCTGGCCAACTCATCCCTTACCTCTCTAATCCGAATGTGCTCTTTCAAGGCGCGCCGACCGGTTTGCCAGGCACGACCAATGGCGCAAACAACGTGCTGACGATCAGCAATACGGCTCCGATTGTTGGCGCCTTTTACGGACCGCTTGTTCGGACGAAGCCGCCTTTGGTCAGTTTGACGAGTCCGACGACTGGAACAACGTTCACAGCCGGAACGAATCTCGCCTTGATGGCACAGGTGAGCGACCACGATGGCGCCATCAAGCAAGTCGAGTTCTATCAAGGGAATGAATTGATCGGAGTCACGACGAATCTGATCACGGGCTTAACGATCGGTATCGGCTTGGGCGGCACTAATCTTCTCTCGGCTGGCGTGACCAATTTTTACAGCGTCGTTTGGACGAACCTGCCGCCCGGCGAGTGCCAGTTGACTTCAAGAGCCATCGACACGCTGGGCGCCTCTTCGGCTTCCGTTCCGGTGCAAGTCACCGTTCGGCCGCGCAATGACGATTATGTTAACCGAATCGCCGTGGCTGGCATGGCGGCCAATGTTTTTGGCTCAACTCGAGCAGCCAACGCGGAGCCCAATGAACCGATGCACACCGGAAATCCCGGTGGAAAGTCTGTTTGGTACTCCTGGACAGCTCCTAAATCGGGGACCGTCGTGCTAACCGCTCAAGGGACAGGCATGTCACCATTAGCGGAGATTTATAAATCACTGTCATCGAGCTCTCTGACCTCGATTGGGCGCGAGTTCGAGTTCGACAAAACCAACTCTTTAGCTCGAGCCACGTTCGACGCGATCGGTGGCGAAACCTATTCCATCGTCATTGATGCGCTCTCGGGAATTGCCGGGAACTTTGTTTTCAGCCTGGCGTTTCAGCCGCCACCAGCGAACGACAATTTCAGCGGCCGAACTACCCTCTCGGGAGACGCGATCACATTGGCTTCTTCGAATTCAGCTGCGACTTTGGAAATCGGAGAACCGCTGCACGCCGCGCCAAACCTTGGCGGAAAATCCGTTTGGTTTTCCTGGAACGCGACAAACTCCGGAACGGTCATTATCACGGCTGCCTCGCCAAGTTTTTTTGTGCTGCTCGATGTATACATTGGCTCTGGATTAGCCACGTTGACTAACGTCACCGGACGCACCATTACTTTTGACCAAACCAATAAGACGACAACGCTTACCTTTGATGCCGTGGCCGGCCAGAGTTACGAATTAGCAGCAGATGGACTCGCAGGCGCCGTTGGTTCGTTTACTTTGACGCTCGCCTATCCGCCAAGACCTTCCAATGACGACTTCGCAAATCGAACGGCCATAAGCGGGACTTTGGTGAGCCTTGAGACATCAAATGTCTACGCCACAACCGAAGCCGGCGAGCCGTTGCATTCGGGACAGTCCAGCAAGAGATCCATTTGGTACTCGTGGCGAGCGCCCGTCTCAGGCCCGGTCACAGTGACTACGCAGGGCGACAAGTTTTTTGCGCTGCTTGACGCTTACACCGGAGATGCCGTCAACACGCTGACCAATGTTCCGGGGCGCGGCATCAGTTTCACCGTTACGAACTTTACGAGCACGCTCACGTTCAACGCGGTTGCTTACCGAACGTACGCTTTGGCGGTGGCGGGCTTTAACGGATTTTCTGGTCCTATCGCCCTTAACTTAAAGACCGCGAACACTCCGCCCTCCTTCGCTTCACTGGCCTCGCTCAATCCCGCGCTGCCGAACTTCCGGCTTAGCCTCTACGGCAGCGCCGGACAGAAATTCGTGATCCAAGCTTCAACCAATCTTACGGCGTGGGCGGACGTTTTTACCGGCGCGTTCGTGACCAACTCGTTCGGCTTTACGGACGAAAAATCGCGCTCCTTCAACGTCCGGTTCTATCGAGTTCTGGCCGTGCCCTGAAGCATGAGAGTCAGGCTTTCCAGCTGGGGTGCATCTTTGTCGTAGAGCAGACTTGCAGTCTGCCGTATCGCCGGCTTTCAGTCGGCATGGGTCTCGCCCCGTCCAGCGCGTCCGGTTTCGCGAATACACTGCGGATTGAAAATCCGCGATACAGCAGAGGGAAACTCTGCGTTACGACCATGGCACATTCCGACTGGTGGTAGTGTGTCACGATGCGCCCTTCTCCAGCTTGACAGACAGACCTCGAATCGTGAGGGCAACAGTTCATCTGATAAAATTGATTCGCCGTGCTTAACTCGAAAAATTTTACTGGGTGCTTGCTTCCGAATTTCTCTCTGCGCTAAATTCGGCGCGTGTCAGCCGGGTTCGGATTCACAGCGTCCAGCCTTTGTTCGCAAGTGGCGCCGGTCTTTGCAGCTCATCGATTTGACAGGCAGCCGGCTTCGCGTTTTGGTGCTGTGGGAATCGTGCTATGTCGTACGCAGATGTTTCTCTGAAGCAGCGGCCATTTGGGCAAACCACGCGTCCAGATGCCTGGTGGGCCCAGCCGCTCTTGGTCTTGGCCGGATTGTCCGCCTTTATTGTCTATTCCACGTGGGCCGCATTTCAAGGCGAGCACTATTATGATGGTCCGTACCTGTCGCCATTCTATTCTCCCGAACTTTTCGGCGATTCGCCGCACAATTGGTTTGGACCACGACCGGCGTGGTGGCCTGCTTGGCTTGTCTTTTCGCCGGCACTGCTGATTCTCTGGGCGCCCGGCGGTTTTCGCCTCACTTGCTACTATTACCGGGGCGCTTACTACAAATCGTTCTGGGCTGATCCGCCATCGTGCGCTGTGGGTGAGCCGCGGAAACATTATCGCGGCGAGAATTCTTTCCCGCTGATCATGCAGAACGTGCACCGCTACTTTTTTTATCTGGCTGTGCTCTTCCTATTTTTCCTCGCGCACGACGTCTGGAAAGCGATGTGGTTCAACAACACCGCTGGCGAAACTTCATTCGGCATCGGGGTGGGAACGGTCGTGCTGGCTTTGAACGTCGTTTTTCTCGGTGGTTATACATTGGGCTGCCATTCGCTTCGGCATTTGATCGGCGGATTTCTGGATCAATTGTCGCGCGCGCCAGCGCGGCAAAAAGCTTACGGCTGTGTCAGTTGTCTCAATCGGCGGCACATGCTCTGGGCTTGGATGAGCCTGTTCTGGGTGGGATTCTCAGACCTGTACGTGCGCCTGTGTTCGATGGGAATCTGGAAGGATTTGAGGATTCTTTAACGTTTAGCTGTGAATACTCTCGATCCCCTCTCCCTGACCCTCTCCCCATCGGATGGGGCGAGGGAATGTGTCTTGGAGCGATCATCTTTTTCTCGCGGTTCGAATGGGAGTGCGAACAACGTCCTGCAATATCCATTTCCCTCGCCCCATCCGATGGGGAGAGGGTCAGGGAGAGGGGATCACTAATGCCCGAATACCAAACATTCGAACACGACGTGCTCGTGATTGGCGCAGGCGGCGCCGGACTTCGAGCCGCCATTGAAGCGTCCGCCGGCGGCGTCTCCGTCGGCATGGTCTGCAAATCTCTTCTCGGAAAGGCGCACACGGTCATGGCCGAAGGCGGCATCGCGGCGGCTCTCGCGAATGTGGACGAGCGTGACAATTGGAAAGTTCATTTTGCGGACACAATGCGCGGCGGACAGTACGTCAATAATTGGCGCATGGCCGAATTGCACGCCAAGGAAGCTCCCGCGCGCGTGCGCGAACTGGAAGCTTGGGGAGCGGTTTTCGATCGCACCAAGGATGGCCGGATTCTGCAACGGAATTTCGGCGGACATAAGTACCCACGGCTCGCTCACGTCGGAGACCGGACTGGTCTCGAGATGATTCGCACGCTGCAGGACCACGGTATTCATCAAGGGATCGATGTCCACATGGAATGCACGGTCCTGAGCTTGTTGAAAGAAGGCAACCGGGTTGTCGGTGCGTTCGCCTACGAACGGGAGCGCGGCCGATTCAAACTCTTTCGCGCGAAAGCAATCGTGCTGGCCACGGGCGGGATTGGGCGAGCTTACAAGATTACGAGCAACAGTTGGGAATATACCGGCGACGGTCACTCGCTCGCTTACCAAGCGGGCGCCGAGCTGATCGACATGGAATTCGTGCAATTTCATCCGACGGGCATGGTTTGGCCTCCGAGTGTTTGCGGCATTCTCGTCACGGAAGGTGTGCGCGGTGAAGGCGGGATTCTCGTCAATAGCCAAGGGCGCCGTTTCATGTTCGATGACATTCCGGAGAATTACAAAAGCCAAACCGCCGACAATGAAGAGGAAGGCTGGCGTTACACGCAAGGCGACAAAAATGCGCGCCGGCCTCCCGAACTTCTCACGCGCGATCACGTTGCGCGTTGTATTGTGCGCGAGATCAAAGCGGGCCGAGGCAGTCCACACGGCGGAGTTTTTCTGGATATTGCCTGGATCAAACAAAAACTTCCGAACGCAGCCGACCACATCAAGAAGAAGCTGCCCAGCATGTACCACCAGTTCAAGCAGCTTGCCGACATCGATATTACGACGCAGCCGATGGAAATTGGGCCGACGACGCACTACATCATGGGCGGAATTCGCGTCGATTCGGATACGCAAATGTCCCGATTGCCCGGACTCTTCGCGGCGGGCGAGTGCGCGGCTGGAATCAATGGAGCGAACAGGCTCGGGGGCAATTCCTTGTCGGATCTCATCGTGTTTGGCAAGCGCGCGGGCGAATTCGCCGCTCAGTTCGCCAAGGCCAACAAGCTCGGCACGATTGATGACAGCCAAATGGCCGAGGCTGCGCGACGCGCGTTGGAGCCGTTCGAACGGAGCACTGGCGCTGCCCGAGGCGAGGGCGCGTATGATGTCCAGCACGACTTGCAGGAGATGATGCAAGACCTTGTCGGAATCGTGCGGCGCGAAGAAGAAATGCGGCGCGCTTTGGAGGGGCTTGAAAGCCTTTGGGGACGGGCCAAGAAAGTCATCGTCCGCGGCAACCGGGAATACAATCCCGGCTGGCATACCGCGCTTGACCTGACGAATCTGCTGACGGTGTCGGAGGCGATTACCCGATCGGCTCTCGAACGCAAAGAGAGTCGGGGCGGCCATTTCCACGAGGATTACCCGGACAAAGACGCCCGCTTCGGCAAGGTCAACATTATCGTTTGGAAGGGCGCCGATGGAACAATGCAAATACGTCGCGAGCCAATCCCCGAGATGCCGGCTGAGCTGAAACGAGTTATCGAAGAGAACAAATGAAGACAGCGGTCTTTAGAATTTGGCGCGGGACTTCCGAGAGCGGCGAATTTCGAGATTACACCGCGGAGACTTCTGAAGGAATGGTCGTCCTGGACGCGGTCCATCAAATTCAGGCCAAGCAGGCCAACGACTTGGCCTGCCGCTGGAATTGCAAAGCAGGCAAATGCGGCTCTTGTTCCGCAGAAGTCAATGGCATCCCGCGATTGATGTGCATGACTCGCCTGAATGAGATTCCGCTCGATAAGCCAGTGACCATCGAGCCGATGAAAGCTTTTCCCGCGGTCAAGGATCTCGTGACCGATGTTTCCTGGAACTTCCGGGTTAAAAAGAAAATCAAGAAGTTCAAGCCGCGCCGCCCGGATGCGCCCGATGGCACCTGGCGGATGACACAAGATGATATTGATCGCGTCCAGGAATTTCGGAAGTGCATCGAGTGCTTTCTTTGCCAGGATGTCTGTCACGTCCTGCGGGAACATCACAAACACGAGGAATTCATTGGCCCGCGTTTTCTCGTTTACGCGGCAGCTCTGGAAATGCATCCGCTCGATGTGGAAGATCGGTTGGAAGAATTGAAGAAAGCCCAAGGCATCGGTTTTTGTAATATTACGAAGTGTTGCACAAAAGTTTGCCCTGAGAGTATTACCATCACGGACAACGCCATTATTCCGCTGAAAGAACGTGTGGTGGACAAGTTCTACGATCCGCTGGGCAAACTGTGGGAGTTGTTCCGCCCGAAACAAGTCCCGTAGGGCGAACCTATGGCCGAGCCACCATAAGCTGATCACAGCGCAGGCGAGGGTGCATCTCAGTCGAGAAACGAGATGGAGATTGAAATTCTCCAGCGAACAGTTTTGAATCCGATTGAAAGCCTGACTCAATTAACGACAAAGACCGCAGCGTCACGCCATGGAGCCCGTCCATTTCGAACTTAAGCCCCTCTCGAAAGAGGCTATTCCTGCAGCGTTGGAACGTGCCGTCCGCTATCGGTTACTGAACGAACCGAGCGAAGCCGAAAGCATCTGTTTCGATGTGTTGCGTGTTGATCCGGAGAACCAGCAAGCTTCGGTTATTTTGTTGCTGGCCTTGACCGACCAATTTGGCGGCGGTCATGCGGCCAGCGTCACCCGGGCACAGGAAACGCTCGCGCGCCTGCAGACTCCATATGAGCGGGCTTACTACGCTGGAATCATTGCCGAACGACGCGCCAAAGCGCAGCTTCAGATCGGTTCTCCGGCCTCGACTGGCGCCGCATACGAATGGTTATGCGAAGCGATGGATTGGTACGAGAAGGCCGAAGGAATGCGCCCGGAAGGAAATGACGAAGCTTTACTGCGCTGGAACGCTTGCGCGCGCTTGATCATGCAGAACCACCTCTCGCCCAGGCCCGCCGAGCAGTTTGAACCATCCCTGGAGTAGCGAGGCGCCGATGAACTCCCATAGATCAACAATCCCCCGAATTAGCTCGGTTCGGCGGCCATTCTCGTTGAACTCATCGAGTCGGTGATACTCCTCGACCGAGAGAGGCGAGACGCGCTGGCGAACCTCCGGTATTTCAAGAATCGCTGTCATGACAAGGCTACTTTAATCGGTGGCATATCATCCGTCGAGGTCGGAGATGATCCTGACGACTTCGATCAAATCTCTTGGAGCCTCTATCGCCGTCGCACGGGCTATCTGCAAGGTGAATGGCAAGTTAGGCGCTTGACTCAAGCCGCCGCCCCATCGCCAGGAGAATCCGTGCAAGAACGCGTAAGGGTTCGGCGGACAACCGGGAATGACATAAGGCGCAAACGAAAACACCCACGACGCGCGCTCGGAAATCACCATGTCTTTGCGCAAGAATTTTAGCAGATCGAAATAGGGCTGCCCAATAGGAGGCCCTCGGCGATTTTGCAGCTTGGCTTTCCAGTTCCGGATGATGCCGCTCACCAGCGGCGCGAGCAGAAGCGGCAGCGCCGTTTGGAAGATGATGCTCAGCGGATCGAGAATCATAGCGTCAACAGAAGCAACAGCAGCAGAGTCACAAGCATGTAAATCAAGCATGCTTCCTCCACATGACTTTCGAAACGGATGGTTTTGGCAAAGTAAGGCGAGAACTCAGCGAATAAATCGAAAGCGCGAATCCGAAGAGCGATACAATCAGAACAAAAAACGCGCCCAGCGCGTCACAACGCAGGGTCAAGTCGAGGAACGGCACTCCGGAAGGCAAAACCAGGCGCGCGGGAGCGCCTCGCGGAAATCCGAGAGTTCCAAGGAAAAGAGAAGCCCGGCGATGGCGCCGAGGCCAGCGAGGCCAAAAGAAAGAAGGATTGCAGCGCGAGCTTGGCGATGAAACAGAATGGCGCAAATCGCTCCGATGCTGAAGCTGATTAAGCATAACGTCAGAAAAAATTCGCTCCAGTGTTGCATGAAGAGAATCCGTCAGTCCCGCACTTTGCTCGCATAGGGCTCTCGCTGGCCCGGCCCGATGCTTTGTTGGCCTGCCCGCAGCGCGTCATTTGGCGCGGCTGCCGGCAAACCAAGGATTTCTCTCGCGCGCGCGAGCGCGGCATCGACGTGCGCGCAAACGTTTTCGCGTCCGATGCGGTCCAGAAAACCCGCGTTATCCATTAAAAAAAAGCGGCTGCGTGTGCGGCCCGCTTAACACAAGGCGTTTGCCTGTCCGGCGGAGCCGCTCGTAGAGGTCTTTGAGGGCGTTGAGTCCCGTGGCATCCATTGCCAACACCTTTCTCATGCGCAAGATGAGCACGTCTGGCTCTTCCTTAAGCCGCTCTAGCGCGCTCGCGAGTTTGTCGGCCGCGCCGAAAAAGAATGGGCCAAAGATGCGATAGATCATGACCCCTTTGGGAATCTCCTTGCCGACGAGCGAGTGATGCAAGCCTTCGGTCTCGGTCGTTTCGTCCACCTTCGTGATCTGCGTGGTCTCGGAAACGCGCTTTATGAAGAGAATGGCGGCCAAGACCATTCCCACTTCTACCGCGACGGTCAGATCGATGATCATAGTTAGCACGAACGCCACGAGAAAAACCAATGCGTCGCTCTTCGGCCATTTGGGAAGGCGCCCGAAGTTGTGCCATTCGCCCATGTGCAAGGCGACATTCACGAGCACAGCGCTGAGCGTCGCGAGGGGCACAAATTTCGCCAGCGGCGCGGCGATCAAAACGATCAGCAAAAGGGTCAACGCGTGAACGATCCCGGCGACCGGCGTCCGCGCACCGCTCCGCACATTCGTCGCCGTCCGCGCAATCGCGCTGGTCGCCGCAATGCCTCCGAAGAGGGGACTGATGATATTGGCCACGCCTTGCGCAATCAGTTCCTGGTTCGAATGATGGCGGTCATCGACCATTCCGTCGGCCGCGACGGCGCAGAGGAGGGATTCAATCGCCGCCAATAACGCAATCGTGAAGGCAGGTTGAAAGAGATGCTGAATATTCTCCCATGAGAGCGCAGGCCAGCGGGGCATGGGCAATCCTTGCGGAATCCCGCCGAATCGGCTGCCAATCGTCTCGACGGGCAGACTGAACAGCGCAGCGGCGGCCGTGCCTAAGGCGAGCGCGACGATGGAGCCGGGCCCACGCCGCTGCCAGCTTTTCGGCCAGAGTTTAATAACCAGAAACGACGCCACTGCGAGCGCTACGGTTGGCCATTGCAGGGTATCGAAGCGTTCCACGAGAACTTTCATCTTCTCGACGAATTCGGACGGGACATTGTCCACGCTTAGTCCAAAGAAGTCTTTAATTTGCGTGGTAAAGATGAGCACGGCGATGCCGCTGGTGAAACCCATCGTGACGGGATACGGAATGAATTTAATCATTGTGCCCAGCCGCGCTGCCCCCATCGCGAGCACGAACAGTCCCGCCATAACCGTGCAGATCGCGAGGTTCTCCAGACCGTACTTCGCCCCGATGCCATACAGAATGACGATGAACGCGCCAGTCGGTCCACCGATGCAAACCTTCGTTCCGCCCAGCGCGGAAATAAGGAATCCAGCAATGACTGCGGTGAAAATCCCGGCCTCCGGTTTTACGCCTGAGGCTATGGCAAAAGCCATCGCCAAGGGCAACGCAACTATCCCCACGGTGATTCCAGCGACAAGGTCAGGAATGAAGTTCCGGCCGCTGTAATCCCTCAAGGTGTAAATCAATCTCGGTCTAAAAAAGGCGCTGACGCTCATGTCACGCAAAAGAATCGCTCAAGAATCTGTTTTCAGTTTATTTTCGTTGCGAATTGCCGGCAGGTGGTCCGAGGCATTACGCCCAACACTTCAGGCCAGCAAAGCTACAAGCAATGACGATGCGCTGAGAAGGTGGATCATGACATGACATGACGCGAACTGCTGACAGACTGTTCGTCGAAATATCGTAGCAGTGCAGCACCTCCGTTCCGTCGATATTGCCATTTCCAATCGCGATGTAAATGCGGTTGCGATAGAAAACGGGCGCAGTCGAGTCAGTCCCATCCTAAACAAGCGGCCAGTCGATGAATTCCTGCTACCAAAACCAGAACCCTCTACTTAAACCGATCCTCCTTTAACGACTTCACGATGATCCGTCTGAGTTCCAGTGCATCAATCGAGCCTTGATGTTTGTAGAGCACTTCGCCGCCGGGCGCGATTAGCATCGTGTAAGGAAGAGCATTGTTCCAATCCGGATCGAACGCTTCCATCAGGGCGTACTTTTCGTTCGTGGCGAAGAGCAGATTCTTGTTGGAGGCTTGCTGTTTCTGAAGGAAAGCGAGGACCTCTTTCTTTTCGTCAGGGAAATTGGCGGCTACGGTTACCATCTCGAAGGCGCGATGGCGGCACATGCGATTGATTGTGACCAAGTCAGGGAATTCCGTGATGCAGGGGCCGCACCAAGTGGCCCAGAAGTTCACAAGCCGAAGCTTTCCCGAATCGTTTTTGCGAAGCGCCTTCAGAGCGCTGGCATCGGCTAATTCGACTGCCACAGGCTCCGCCGCCAATTTCGCCATGAAGTTGTTCACTGAATCTGTCTTGCCAGCCCACTTGATCGAACAACCGAAAGCTTTCGTTTGCTTCACTTCCACCTCACGTCCGGCCAGCAACGCCTCGATTGCGGCTTTTGCATCCCGCGTTTTGACGTACTGCTCGCGCTCGCTGTCATCGATGCGACCGACGTAGCGCAGTTTTCGTTGCGCGTCGAAGAGAAACAGGTGTGGCGTGGCAGTCGGGCCGTAAGCGCGGGAGACTTCTTCGATGTCACCGTCGTACAGGTAAGGAAAGTTGTATTGTTTGTGTTTGGCGCGAACCTTCATTTCCTCGAACGAGTCGCTTAAGTCGGTGTATCCGAGTTCATCGAGACGAACTGACTTTGGGTCATTCGGAGAGATGGCGACCAGCGCGAAGCCCTTGCTCGTGTAATAGTCGACGAGTTGCTTTATGCGCTCGTCGTAATACTGGGCCGTCGGACAATGGTTGCAGGTGAAGAGGATCCCCAGGATCTTGGCCGAAGAAAAGTCGTTCAGCGTGTAGCGGCGGCCATCGACGCCCGGCAAATCGAAATTCGGTGCGTCAGAGCCAATCGCAAGCGTTTGGATACGAGTTTCTTGAGCCAAGATCGAGATCGAGACTAGCACTGTGGAAATCAGGGTTAACAGAAGCGGTTTCATGATGGGACTCTAAACATTTTGAGATAAGAGGCAATCCCGGTCCGGCCGGTCCGGTTACTAATGCTAACGACGGATTCCACTCCGCCCCACTCCGTCCCTATCTTGTCCTGGCTCTCGATGTCAACATTAGGGACGGATTGGAATCCGTCCTTACCAGCGTTGGATTCGTTGGGGTTTTTCCCAGTTGACGGTTTGGATGAACCGCTCGTAAGCTATCTCCGTCAACCCCGCAAGGGCGTGAGGCGTATCATCAGGATATTTATGCCAGAAGGATATTGCGTTAAGTGCAAAGCAAAGAAAGAAATTGCCGACGCCGTCGAAGAATTGATGAAGAACGGACGAAAGGCCATTAAAGGCAAATGTCCGACTTGCGGCGTTGTTATGTTCAAGATCCTCGGTGGCAAGGCCTCGTCTGCTCCAGCGACTCCGGCTCCCCAAGCTCCGCCCGCGCCTGCCGCTTGATTCAGCTTTCGCTTTCCTTATGTCGCAAGAACTTGCTTACGTTATTATTACCCCCTATTCCCTGTACAAATCGCGCACTGGGGGGATTCTGGCGCGTTTGATCACTCGAACCGGTTTGGACCTGGCCGGGGCGCGCATGTTTGCGCCAACCGAACAACTGGTTAAGGAATACTCGGACGCCGTCGTTTCAGCTAACGATCCTCAAGACCGCCGCATTCAGGAACTGATTCACGATTATATTCTCCAGAATCTGATGCCTGACCCAAAGACGCATCGGCGCCGTCGCGTCATGATGCTCCTCTTCCGAGGCGAAGATGCGGTGCGAAAGACTCGCGCAGTCGTGGGACATATCAGCGCGCACCGGCGCGGTGGCGAAACGATCCGCGACACTTACGGCGATCTCATCCTCGATGAGCACGACCAGGTGCGCTACTTCGAACCAGCCGTCCTCGCTGCTCCCAATCAGGAAGAGGCGGAAACAAAACTCAAGCTTTGGACGCGCTATTCAGACTCTGACGGCGGTGTGCTCGAAAATACGATTGCTTATCCCGCCGGGGAGAAGCCGCAGCGGACGCTCGTGTTGATCAAACCCGACAATTTCCGTTTCCCCACGGGCCGGCCGGGTAACGTCATCGACTTCTTTTCGAGGACCGGTCTGTACATTGTTGGGATTAAGGTCCACCGTATGAGCGTGGCCGAGGCTATTGAATTTTACGGCCCCGTGCGCGAGGTGTTGCGGACAAAATTGACTGATGTCGTCGCTGCGCGGGCCAAAACAGCAATCGAGAAGGAGATGGGATTTCATGTGCCTGCGGCTGAAGAACGGCGATTGGGCGAAACACTTGGCCCGCTGTTCGGCGACCATCAGTTCGACAACATCGTCAAATTTATGTCAGGGCGCACGCCTGGTGAAGCCGATGGAAACTTGCGGAACGAGCCTGGAACGGAAAAATGCATCGCGTTGGTCTATGAAGGGCCAGAAGCTGTCCGAAAGATTCGTGACGTGCTAGGACCGACGGATCCCTCAAAAGCCCCGCCCGGTTCCATTCGCCGTGAATTCGGCCAGACGATCATGGTCAATGCTGCGCACGCCAGCGATTCAGAAGAGAATGCCGAACGCGAAATCCGGATTGTGAACGTCGCCCAGAATAATTTCCGCAAGGTAGTCGAGGAATTCTACGGTCCGATTTGATCCGTGGTTCGTTCATCGCCACAGGTCCGGATTATCTCTCAACCTCTGCAGTAACTGAGCGTCCGCGGCAGGGAATTTGTACTGGTCCAATTGTTCTCGTTCAACCCAAGCGAAAGCCTGGCAACCCAAGGCTTGTGGTTCGTGCCGCCGCCAATGGCACCGGAGGAATTTGAGACAGACCGTTTTTTCGGCGTAGACATGCGTGACGACATCGAAAAGTTCGCCGGCTTCCACATCGATGCCAAGCTCTTCCTTTAACTCGCGCTGCAAACAGAACTCAAACGTCTCGTTAGCTTCCTTCTTGCCGCCGGGAAATTCCCATAAGTTGCCGAGGTGATCGTGCGGACGCCGTTGTGTAATCAGCAATTTTCCGTCGCGAAAAACGAGGCCCGCAGCGACGTCAATAATGACACAGTTGCTTGGATTTGAATTAAGATTCACCCGAGATGCTCTCCTTGTAACCCAGAGTTTCACTCTGCCGTATCGCCGACTTGCAGTCGGCAGACCGTCCGCATTTCCGAAGGCGCTCGAACTTGCGGGCGATTCGCAGAACGCAATTCTTCCAAGTAGCAAGGTGAATCTTGCCCCTCCCCATGAACCTGTGTCGTAGGACGGGGCGTCTCGCCTGTCCAGCATTGGCGTACACCAAAAGCAGGACAGGCGGGACGCGCTGCCCTACCAAACGGTTCATGGCGAGGGAAGGAGGTTGGGGTTGTGCGCGTTTCGCCATTAGACCTTGACTGTTCGCAAAAGCTCTCTGCCCTCGCCCCATCGGATGGGGGATAGGGGCGCTTTAACTGTCAGTTACAGCATTCCGCCGCCGCCGCAGTGTGAAACTCTGCGCTACGACTGACACTGCCGGCCAATGCTCTTGTAAATGAAGCCGAGCCTTTCCATTTCTTCCAGATCAAACATGTTGCGGCCATCAAACATGATTGGATGCGTCATGACTTTTCGGACACGATCCAAGTCGAGTTTCTTGAATTGCGGCCATTCGGTAGCCACCACCAAAGCATCACAGCCATCCGCCACAGAATTCATGTCACTGACGTAAGTCACATTTGGCAGCACGGCCTTGGCTTTTTCCATCGCTTGGGGATCGTGGACGCGCAGGATGGCGCCTTCCTTCCGCAAACGGTGGCAAAGCTCCATCGCCGGGGACATGCGGATGTCGTCGGTGTTTTGCTTGAAGGCCAATCCAAGCACCCCGACTGTCTTTTCCTTCAACACCCAAAGTGTATCGACAATCTTCTTGAAGAAACGGTCCATCTGTTGGGCGTTGATCTTCTGAACCTCTTTCAACAGCCCGAAGTCATAGCCAAGCTGCTCAGAGATTTTGATAAAGGCGCTGAGGTCCTTCGGAAAGCAGCTCCCGCCAAATCCAAGCGAAGCATCCAAAAAGGCGCGCCCGATGCGGTGATCCATTCCAATGCCGTTGGCAACTTCTTGCACATTCGCGCCCGAAGCTTCGCAAAGCACGGAAATGGCATTGATATAAGAAATCTTCAGAGCGAGGAATGAATTCGCAGCGTGCTTGATCAACTCTGCGGAATGAATGTCGGTAACGATGATTGGGCAATTAAAGGGCGCGTAAATCTCCCGCAAGGCCGTGACAGGACGTTGCGACCGTACGCCAATAACGACGCGATCCGGTTTGAGGAAATCCTCGACGGCAAACCCTTCGCGAAGGAATTCCGGATTGCTCACCACATCGACTTCCACACGCGATTTGCAATAGCGCCGAATGGTCTCACTGACTTTCTCTCCCGTCTTTACGGGAACCGTGCTCTTGTCGACAACGATCTTGTAGCTCGTCATTGCGTCGGCAATATCCCTGGCCACCCCTTCCATGAAACTTAGATCGACCGAACCATCCGGCAAAGGCGGCGTAGGGACAGCGATAAAGATGACGTCACTCTGTTCGACTCCTTCGCGCGTGGATGTGCGGAAGGCAAGACGACCGCTGGCGGCGTTCTTCTGAATCAATTCCTCCAAGCCAGGCTCATAGATCGGCACGCCACCTTCCTGCAAGAGTTTGATCTTGGCAGCGTCACAATCGACGCAGATTACTTTGTGCCCCACCTCCGCAAAGCAAGTCCCCGTTACCAAACCAACGTAACCCGTCCCGATGATCGTTATTTTCATTGAACGCCTTCCTTTCGAGCCAGCGCCTCTAAGCCTTGTTAGCGCGCATTGGGCCGATGACCTGGAACTGGAGCGCGGCGTTTGCGCCGCCTCTCTGTTCGCAGTTTCCCGCGACATTGAACGTTGAAGCGGCATAAACGCCGCGCTCTTAACGTCCGGGTTCTGGAGAGCAGTAACGCTGCCTGCATACCTGCGCTAAGGCTTTGTTTCCGGGGGGTTCGCTGGATTTCCAGGAGTGTTTGGGGCAATGACAGCCGGCTGAAGCTGAGGTTGAGGTTGAACCGGAGCATTTGTGCTCAATGGCGCAGGCGCGTTGGTCGGACTAGCCGCCACGGCATTGGTTTGGACCAGTTGCGGATAACGCGCCAGCAACTGTTCTTTCCGGATTAAAGCTTCGTTGCCTTTGGCGCTCGCGATATTTGTGCGCGCCATATCTTCGTAAGTCTTGAGCGCCAATTCAGGTTGCTTTTTTGCTTCGTAAACACGGGCGATGCCGAACCTCGCGTCCGTAACCACGGCTGATTGTGGATGCTTGGTTACGAGCTCCTGATAAGCATTAAGCGCCTCGTCCGGCTTCCCCTGCGCTTCGAGGGAAGCCGCCTTCCCATACACCGCAGTTGCCACTAAGGCGTGGTTCCCATGTTCCTTGAGAAACTTCTCAAACTGCACCAGCGCCTCCGCGTACTTGTTCTCGGTGAACAAAGTTCCAGCGGCTAACAACAACGCTCGTCCCGCTGCGTCCGTGCTCGGAAACTGGTCGACGACCTTAAGAAACTCGGTCCCGGCGGGCGAAGAACTCTTTTCGGCGGCGCCAGAAGCCGGGCGCAATTTCAACAAAGCATCACTGGCCGCTAGCTCAGTTTGGTGGCTTTGCCAACGGTAAACCGCGATCCCAAAGCCCACCACAACGGCCACCACAAACGCGATGGCCAACTGTTTCTTGTTCTGTTCAAGCCAGGCCAACAACTCATAAAACCCGGTTGAACCGGTCGTTTCGGAACTCATATAGCCACAAAAAATCGTCGCAGAGACCAAAAAGGCAAGCCTGAAATTGGCTTTTGTGGTGTTGCATTCAAAAGTTCACTTTTTCGTGCGATCAAAAGTGCACAACTTTTAGGGTGAGCGATCGCTAGCACAAACGGCTGCTCAAAAGGACCACAGGTTGGGTATTATGGTGAGGAGGTTCCTT